>NZ_JBSFRM010000013.1:144944-145629 GCF_053589235.1 Gordonia sp. NPDC003376
CCGGGTTCCATTGAGGCATGGTGATGAGGATGCGCACCCAGGTGCCGTCGGGGGTCGTGCTCCCGGTCTTCACGACCGGGTTCCATTGAGGCAGCGCGACGGCCGTGACCTCGGCCTTCGCGTAGCCGACCAGGTGCTCCCGGTCTTCACGACCGGGTTCCATTGAGGCGAGCGGGTGGCAGTCAAGAACAGCTTCGCCACCGGGGTGCTCCCGGTCTTCACGACCGGGTTCCATTGAGGCATCTCGTGCAGCCGGTTGGCGGAAGTGAGCGCGGTGCCGTGCTCCCGGTCTTCACGACCGGGTTCCATTGAGGCGCCAACACCTGTTCGGCCTCTTCGCGGAAGCGCTGGGTCGTGCTCCCGGTCTTCACGACCGGGTTCCATTGAGGCGGGCCACATGAGAAGAAATGAGCAAAAGAAAATGAGGTGCTCCCGGTCTTCACGACCGGGTTCCATTGAGGCGGAGGTCGACCGGCTGACGCGGGATCGGGATGAAGCGTGCTCCCGGTCTTCACGACCGGGTTCCATTGAGGCATGCAGGTCCCGCGCAAACCACAAACGGTCCGACCCGCACGTGCTCCCGGTCTTCATGAAGCACCCCAGGTTTCGTGCCACCTCGTTGGTGGGCTACCTGCTGGTAGTGACCCCAGCATAGTAGGCAGCCTCGTACTCGTTGGGCGGGACC
>NZ_JBSFRM010000014.1:0-275 GCF_053589235.1 Gordonia sp. NPDC003376
GAAGCCCTTATCGCGATGTCGACACTCACGCGGGGAGGTGCGTGTCCTACTCTCCCGCAGCGTAATTGACCCACAGAAAGATCAATAGAGCCACATGTGTGCGAGGGAAAGCGGTGCGCGTGGTCGCCGAAATGAGGAGCGTAGCGACGAGGCGTGTCGAAACCTCTGTCGGCCGAACTCACCACCGCAACCACCTCCGAAGTGGCCACGCATCCAACGCCGGCTACGGAGATTTCGACACGGGTCCTCGCGATGCTCGGTCCCGGCTCAATCAT
>NZ_JBSFRM010000014.1:373-6140 GCF_053589235.1 Gordonia sp. NPDC003376
ATCGTTCGGTCGGTCCCGGCTCAATCATCCTTCAGCGACCTCCCACCCAATCAGCAAGAGACTGTTGGTGGTTGAGCCGACGAGGAGCGTCGCGACAAGGCGTGTCGACACCCCCGCCGGCCGAACTCACCACCGCAACCACCTCGCAGGTGGCCACGCATCAACGCCGGCTACGGAGATTTCGACACGGGTCCTCGCGATGCTCGGTCCCGGCTCAATCATCGTTCGGTCGGTCCCGGCTCAATCATCCTTCAGCGACCTCCCACCCAATCAGCAAGAGACTGTTGGTGGTTGAGCCGACGAGGAGCGTCGCGACGAGGCGTGTCGACACCCCCGCCGGCCGAACTCGCCACCGTGACCACCTCGCAGGTGGCCACGCATCCAACGCCGGCTACGGAGATTTCGACACGGGTCCTCGCGATGCTCGGTCCCGGCTCAATCATCGTTCGGGGGTTCCTGGCTCAATCATCCTTCAGCGACCTCCCACCCAATCAGCAAGAGACTGTTGGTGGTTGAGCCGACGAGGAGCGTCGCGACGAGGCGTGTCGAAACCTCTGTCGGCCGAACTCGCCACCGCAACCACCTCGCAGGTGGCCACGCATCCAACGCCGGCTGCGGAGATTTCGACACGGGTCCTCGCTTCGCTCGGTCCCGGCTCAATCATCGATCGGTCGGTCCCGGCTCAATCATCGTTCGGGGGTTCCTCGCGATGCCGGGTCCCGTCGACGCACCCACCCCGGGCTCAACCCACCCGCTGCACGCGCACGACGACGTCTTCCACGTGATGACCTCCACCAGCGGGGCGTCCACGATCGCGGGTCTCGTTGGTCACGGTCGTCCAGCCGTCGCCGAGCAGCTCGAGGAAGTCGGTGGGCTGGACGTAGTCGTCGGGGTCGAATCCGTGGGCGCGCACCCCCTCCGGCGCATGGGCCACGACGAGCAGGGTGCCGCCGGGCGCTACGGCGTCGACCAACTTGCGGGCGACCGCGGCATGCTCGGTGGGGATCGGGAGATAGTGGGCGGTGATCAGGTCAAACGGGGCGCCCGGCACCTCGTCGACAGTGAGATCGGTTCGTGTCCAGGTGATCTCCGGACGGCCGTCGATCTCACGCGCCCGATCGATCGCGACCTGGGAGATGTCGACGGCGGTGACGGTCCAGCCGGAGTCGGCGAGCCACCGGGCGTCGGCACCCTCACCGGAGCCGACCTCGAGTGCCCGCCCGGGCGCCAGATCCGAGACCTCCACCGGCAACGCCGGATTGACGTGGGTGGTCCACAGGCGGTCGGCGTCGCGGTAGCGGGCATCCCACTCGTCGGCGGAGTGCGTGATGACGGGTCCGTGGTCGTGTTCGCTCATGACCCGACTGTGACATGCTCCCGGTCCGTCGTCGACGAGCATTGCCGCACGCGCAAGAACATCTGGTCAGCTCAGCGGGCGACGTCGACGACCGCGGCGATCCGATCGATCGCCTCGGTGAGGACCTCCGGTGAGCACGCCAGGTTGAGGCGCGCGAATCCCTTGCCCGGCTCCCCGAAGGCCGGACCGCGATGCAGTGCGACGCGTCCCTGCTCCAGGATCACCTCGGCCGGATCGTCGCCGAGACCGGCGGCGCGGAAGTCCAACCAGGCCAGATACGAGGCGTGCGGCCTACGCATCGTGACCGACGGAAGGCGCTGCGCCACAAGTTTCTCCAGCAGGTCGAAGCTCTCACCGATGGTGGCCAGCACATCGTCGAGCCACTCGTCGCCGTCGGTGAAGGCGGCCGCGGCGGCTGCACGCCCCAGGATGCTGGTGCGGAAGGCGACCTCCTCGGGCTGGCGGTCCACCAGCGCCCGCATCGGGTTGGACCCGACCACGGTGAACGCACACTTGGCCCCGGCGAGGTTGAAGGCCTTGCTCGCCGAATGCGCGGCGATCCCCACCTCACGAGCGGTGTCGTCCACGGCGAGAAATGGCACGAACTCCACCCCGGGATGGACCAGCGGCGCGTGGATCTCGTCCGAGATCACCACCGCACCATGTGCGGCCGCCAGCGATGCGAGCGCCTCGAGGTCGGTGCGGGGATGCGGCAGGCCGAGCGGATTGTGCGGATGGCACAGGATGATCGCCCTGGCCCCGGCGGCGAACGCGTCGCGGATGCCGCCCAGATCCAGGCGCCACGACGTGCCCAGATCCACCAGCGGCACCTCCACCGTGCGGCCCCCCGCCTCGGGAACGATGTCGAAGAACGGTGGATACACCGGCGGCGTGATGATCACCGGGGCCCCGGGCCGAATGGCCACCCGCAGTGCCTCGACCAGCACCACCGACACGTCGGTCGTCGGGTGCACGTCGTCGGGCGCCACCGTCCATCCCCATCGGCGGTGGGCGAAGCCGGCGAACGCCTCGCCCGCGGCTCCGGCACTGCCGGCGTAACCGAGATCGTCGGTGCGGATCTGCTCGATCATCGCCTCGGCGACGGCCGGCGCGAGGGGGTAGTCCATCTCGGCGACGAACAACGGGAGCACGTCGTCGGGGTAGGTGCGCCACTTCTCGCTGGTTCGTCGGCGTAACTCGGCGAGCGGCGGGGCGATCGGACGGGCGATACCGGAGTTCACGTTCTCGTTGTACCCGCAATGCGCTCGGCGCGGGCAGACTGGAGCGCATGGCCTTTCCCATTCGCATCGGTGTCCAACTCCAGCCCCAGCACGCCCCCGAGTACTCCCTGATCCGCGACGCGGTCCTGCGCGCCGAGGACGCAGGGGTCGACGTGGTGTTCAACTGGGACCACTTCTATCCCCTCTACGGCGACCCCGACGGAGCGCATTTCGAGTGCTGGACGATGCTCGGGGCGTGGGCCGAGCAGACCGAGCGGGTGGAGATCGGCGCGCTGGTGACCTGCAACTCCTACCGCAACCCAGAGCTGCTCGCCGACATGGCACGCACCGTCGACCACATCTCCGGCGGTCGGCTGATCCTGGGCATCGGCGGCGGCTGGTTCCAGAAAGACTACGACGAGTACGGCTACGAGTTCGGCACCGCCGGATCACGGCTGGCCGACCTCGGTCAGGCGCTCCCGCGGATCGACGCACGACTCAAGCGCCTCAACCCCGCCCCGACCCGTGACATCCCGGTCCTGATCGGCGGCAGCGGGGAGAAGAAGACGCTGCGCTACGTGGCCCAGTACGCCGACACCTGGCACGGCTTCAACGACATCGAGACCTATCGTCACAAGTCGGCGGTGCTCGCCGAACACTGTGCGGCGGTCGGCCGCGACCCGTCGACCATCGAGCGCTCGGCCGGTCTGCAGTTCAGCGGCGACGTGGATGCCCTGCTGCGCGACGCGGACGCGGTCAGCGCCGAAGGTGTCTCCCTGTTGACCGTGGGCGTGACCGGCCCCGACTACGACCTGACCCCGGTCGAGGCGCTCTGCCGCTGGCGCGGCTGAGTCCGATGTCCTCTCCGGCCGCGGCCTCGCCTGGCCGCCGCCGGACAGAGGACGAGGTGAGCCATCCCGGTGGGTGCGGTGACTAGATTGTTCGGCATGGCAACCGCTCGGATGACGCGTCTCGTACACGCCGCAGCCCTGTCGATGATCACGCTGGTCCTGGCGTTGATGTCGTCGGTGCTGCTCGGTTCGGTGCTGGCCGGGCGCGCCGACGCGCAGCCGCCCGGCCGGCTCCCCGAGCCGGTGTCCGATCCGGCGGATGTCCTCACCGAGGCCCAGCGCGCCGACGTCGACGCCGCGGTGGACCGCCTCTACAGCGCCCACGGCATCCAGCTGTGGGTGGTGTACGTGAAGTCGTTCGATGGGATGAGCAACGACACCTGGGCGCGCCAGACCGCCGAACTGAGCCTGCTCGGCGACAAGGACATCCTGCTCGCGATCGCCACCGACGACCGCGAATACCGGCTGACCGCGCCGCCCAACGCCTCGACGGCCGACATCACCGACTCCGACCTCGCCACGATCGCCACCGACGGCGTCGTGCCGGCGTTGAAGAAGGCCGACTGGGCCGGTGCGGGAATCGCCGCGGCCGACGGTATCGCCGCCGCGATGACCCCGTCCAACACCGGCTGGATCGTCGCCGGGACCGTCGGCGGTGTCGCCGTCATCGGCGGTGGCGGCGCGTGGCTGTACTCCCGCCGCAAGAAGCGTCGGGCCGTGGAGACCGGGGTGGAGGCGCTGCGGGAACACGAGCTGACCGCCGACCAACTCGTCGCGCAGCCACTCGACGTGCTCGACCCTTGGTCGCGGGAGGTCCTCACCGACACCGACAACGCGATCCGCACCAGCGAGGACGAACTCGTGCTGGCCGTCGGTGAGTTCGGTCCGGCGCAGACCGCACCGTTCCGCGCTGCCCTCGACGACGCCAAACAGGCGCTCGCGGCGTCGTTCATGCTGCGTCAGCGACTCGACGACGCCATCCCGGAGACACCGGACGAGCAGCGCACCCTACTGCTGCAGATCATCACCACCTGCACCGACGCCGACAGACGACTCGATGAGCAGGTGACGGCCTTCGACGAGATGCGCAATCTGTTGATCAATGCGGCGTCACGCTTCGACCAGATCACGCGGTCGCTGGTGGACCTGCGGACCCGGATCGAGTCGTCGGCGACTCAGCTGGCCGATCTCGTCGCCCGCCACGGCGAGCAGACCTGCACGTCGATCCTGCACAACGTGGACCTGGCCCGCGAGGAGATCGACTTCGCCGAGCGCAGCGCCGATCAGGGCCGATCCGCGATCACCCGCCCCGCCGGTGAGCAGGGACCGGCGGTCGCCGACATCCGGGCCGCCGAGGGCGCGATCGACCAGGCCACCAAACTCCTCGACGCGATCGGCAACGCCGAGGGCAACATCGCCGCGGCGCACACCCAGATGCCGGCACTGATCACCGAGGTGGAAGGTGAGCTCGCCGAGGCGACCCAGCTGACCACCGACGGCGGGCCGGCCCTGGCGACCGCGGTGCAGCGCGCCGCCGCGGCCCTGACCGACGCCAAGACGGGCTTCGCCGCCGATCCGCTCGGCGTGTTCACCGCGCTGGTCGACGCCGATGCCGAACTCGACGACGCGCTCGACGCGGCGCGTGGTGCCGCTGCCGAACGCACCCGGCGTGCCGAGGTGCTCACCGCGGCGCTCACGTCGGCCGACGCCAAGGTGTCGGCCGCCCGGGACTTCATCGCCACCCGCCGCGGCGCGGTGCAGTCGGTGGCCCGCACCCGGTTGTCGGAGGCGGAGCGACTGGTGCAAGACGCGCACGCCGCCTCGTCGTCGGACCCACTCGCCGCCACCGACACCGCTCGGCGGGCGGGCTCGCTCGCCGACCAGGCGCTGATGGCCGCCCAGGGTGACGTGGTGAGCTGGCAGAACGCCCAGCAACCGCCGCGCCAGCACGGATCGGCCGCCGGGGCCGTGCTGACCGGTGTGCTCGTCGACAGCTTCTTGCGCGGGGCCACCCGCGGTGGCGGATTCGGTGGTCACCGGGGTGGCGGATACACCAGCGGCGGCCGCAGCCCCGGTTCGTTCGGCGGGTCGTCGAGCTCAGGACGGATCGGCACCGGCGGACGGTTCTGATCTGACCGCCCCGGCCACGACGCGGGTCGGGTGACGGTGGTTGCGTGACGAGCTCGGCCGGCGGAGGTTCCGACACGACGTGTCGCTGCGCTCCGCTGGTGGTTGAGCGGGACGTCCTCGCGCAGCGAGGCCGCCCGGCCGTCGAAACCCGGTGAGGTTGCGTTGGGAGGTGGCCACAGCCGAAGTGGTCACCCGCCGACGTCGGCCGG
>NZ_JBSFRM010000014.1:6237-17569 GCF_053589235.1 Gordonia sp. NPDC003376
GGGAGGTGGCCACAGCCGAAGTGGTCACCCGCCGACGTCGGCCGGCGGAGGTTTCGACACGACTTGTCGCTGCGCTCCGCGTCGGCTCAACCATCGGGCACCGGTGGTCGCGTGACGACGTCAGCCGACCGAGGTTTCGACACGACTTGTCGCTGCGCTCCGCGTCGGCTCAACCATCGTGTGGCCATTGGTGGTTGAGCGGGACGTCCTCGCGCAGCGAGGCCGCCCGGCCGTCGAAACCCGGTGAGGTTGCGTTGGGAGGTGGCCACAGCCGAAGTGGTCACCCGCCGACGTCGGCCGGCGGAGGTTTCGACACGACTTGTCGCTGCGCTCCGCGTCGGCTCAACCATCGTGTGGCCATTGGTGGTTGAGCGGGACGTCCTCGCGCAGCGAGGCCGCCCGTCGTCGAAACCTCGGTGAGGTTGCGTTGGGAGGTGGCCACAGCCGACGTGGTCACCCGCCGACGTCGGGCGGCGGAGGTTTCGACTCGACTTGTCGCTGCGCTCCGCGTCGGCTCAACCATCGTGTGGCCATTGGTGGTTGAGCAGGTCGTCCTCGCGCAGCGAGGCCGCCCGTCGTCGAAACCTCGGTGAGGTTGCGTTGGGAGGTAGCCACCTCCGACGTGGTCACCCGCCGACGTCGGGCGGCGGAGGTTTCGACACGACTTGTCGCTCCGCTCCGCGTCGGCTCAACCACCGGGCAGCACGTCACGTTCGAACAAGGCGTCCCCATCTGCGTCAGCGGGGACTCAGAGTGACCCGATGGACGGTGGCGTCGCGGCCACCGGGGGCGGGGTGTTGCGTCGGCCCCATCGCAGGTAGGCGATCGGCCCGATGAAGTTGACGAAGCTCGCGGCCAGCCATGCCTTCTTGGGGCCGCGCACCTGATCGGCCGAGCGGTGGGCGAGATCCCACAACGTGAGGCCCTGCAGGGCGAACTGGATGGGCACACCGACGCAGAGAATCGCGCGCGATCGCGGCGACAGTGGTCGCTTCTTGGAGGAGCTCACCCGTCCAACCTACCCAGCCCGCTCCGGTGAAACTCGCCACATCGCTTTTATTTAGATTATCGAAGTATTAGAGTATCTAAACATGACCACCGCAGGCTTGGACAGCGTGACGATCGCGAGGCAGATACGGCCCGCGATCACCCGCATGTACCTGTGCTTGCGGCGCCATACCCCGGCCCCCGAGTACTCGGCCGCCCAGGCCTCGGCCCTGGTGACCCTGCTCGACCACGGCGCCATGCGGATGGGCGAGTTCGCCGCCCGCGAGTCCATCCGGATGCCCACCGCGACCAGCGTCGTCGACGGGCTCATCCGCAACGGTCTCGCCCAGCGCTCGCCCGATCCCTCGGACCGGCGCGCCGTCCTGGTGTCGCTGACCGAACACGGCGAAGACACCGTGCGGCGGGTCCGGGACCGACGTGACGACGTACTCGCGCGCGCCGTCGAACAACTCTCCGACGACGACCGCGCCTCACTGGCCGCCGCCGCCCCGGCCCTCCGAGCGCTGCACGCGGCGCTCGAGGGTCAACCCACCGTCTGATCGGGGTACCGCTCGCCGCCGAGCGGTACCCCACAGAAACCGTCCGCACCAGTGCCCGTTTTCGAGGAAGTCGCATGACCGCAGTTGAATCCAGGACGTCGTCCACCGACACCCACGAGGGGCAGTCGTTCCGCCAGACCTTCGCCCACCAGCCCCGCACCGTGTGGATCACCGCCTTCGCCGCGGTGGTCGCCTTCATGGGTATCGGACTGGTGGACCCGATCCTGCACAGCATCGCCGAGGCGCTGAACGCGCCGCCCAACAAGCTGACCCTGCTGTTCGGCGTGTACGTCGGCGTACAGTGCGTGGCCATGCTGATCACCGGGTGGTCGGCGTCCCGCTTCGGCCCCAAGCGCACGCTGGTCACCGGCCTGACCCTGATCATCCTGGCCGCGGCGCTCTCGGTGTTCGCCAGTGATATCGACCAGCTGATCATCTACCGCGTGCTGTGGGGTCTGGGCAACGCCCTGTTCCTGGCCACCGCCCTGGCCTTCATCGTCAGCGAGGCCAAGGGCAGCCACCACGGCGCCATCATGCTGTACGAGGCCGCGCTCGGCGTGGGCCTGGCCGTCGGTCCGCTGATCGGCGCCCTGCTCGGCGAGTGGACCTGGCGCGCCCCGTTCGGTGGCACCGCGATCCTCATGCTGATCGGTGCGATCCTGTGCGCGGCGATGCTGCCGAAGGACGGCCCGGCCGCGTCCCGGGCGAAGGTCCGGCTCGTCGACCCCATCCTCGCGCTGCGCAACCGGACCCTGCTGATCACCTCGATCGGCTCGGCGTTCTACACCGGCGCACTGTTCACCGTGATCGCCTGGGCGCCCATCGCGATGGGACTGCGGCCGATCTACGCCGGCCTGATCTTCTTCGGCTGGGGTCTGCTGACCGCCATCGCCGGTGTGTTCATCGCCCCGAAGCTCGCCCGCGTCGTCGGTCAGCGTGGCGGCGTGATGATCGCCATCGGTACCTACGCCGTGGCGATGATCATCGCCGGTGTCGGCACCGCCGAGCACCAGGTGTGGCTGATCGGCGTCGCCGTGATCCTCTCCGGTCTCCCTTCCGGTGTGCTCAACACCCTGTTCACCGGTGTGGCGATGTCGTCCGGTGACGGCTCGATCCCCCGCTCGGTGTCCAGCGCCGGCTACTCGTTCCCCCGCTGGGCCGGTGCCGCGATCGCCGCGGTGCTCGTGTCCTACCTCGCGGAGTGGTGTGGCACGGTGGCCGCGCCGTGGTGGTTCGCGACCGGCTACTGCATCGTCGCCCTGATCACCGTGAGCTTTGTCCGGGTGGCCTCGGCCGACGATCACCACGTCGATCCGCAGGACGCGTTGGTGGGTGCCGAAGAGTACTGACCCGCCGCATTCCAGACCTCTGTCCGAGGGAAACGAGTCAGGCCCCGCGTCGATCGCCACAACCGGCTGATCCGCGGGGCCTTCTCATATTGTCGTCGGATGGGTGCCGATGGTCGGGCGGCCGGCCTCAGTCCAGCCAGTCGAGCACCGACGCCGCGGTCCAGCTCTGCTGCATGCTGCCCAGGGGTTCACCGGTGAACGGTTCGTAGTATTCGGCGAAGCTGCCGTCGGTGGCCTGCCGCAGACCCTCCTCGCGCAACCTCGCCGATCGCTCGGGCCACCCACGCCGCGCGAAGGCCCAACTGAACAGCCACGTCATCACCGGCCACACCGGGCCGCGCCAGTACTCGCGGGACTTGAAGTCCGGGGAGATCGGCGACGTCGACGGTGGCACCGCGTACCGCAGGTCGGGATGCCCGCAGAATCGTGGACCGTCGAACAGCCGCAGCAACGCCCGCTCCTGATCGCGGGACAACCCGCCGCACAGCAGCGGTGCGAAGATCGCGATGGTCTCGGTGGTGATCCACCGGTTGGCCCGCAGGTCGAAGTCGCGCGCCGCACCGTTGCGTTCGTTCGACGCCGACACGACGCCGTTGCGGAACCGATCGGCCCACGCCCGCAGATCGCGGACGTCGGCGCGCGGCTTGGAGTAGTCCTCGCCGATCGTGGCCAGCACGTCGCAGGCGAGCGCGAAGATCGCACTGACGAAGACGTCCTCGACGGCGAAGCTCATCGCGGTGGTCAATGTGGTGTCGTCGTAGGCGGCGCGCTTCATCTCCTCGACCAGCCAGATGTAGCGGTCGTACTCGCGATCGGACGGCCGCATCGACAGGTCGGTGACGTGGGCGAGGTCGGCGCGCTGATACGGGGGGAGATCGTCGCCCGGGACGACGTTGGCATACGCCGCATCCCAGCGCGGCGAGTTGTCCATCCCCGACTCCCATCCGTGATAGATGGTGATGCGGCCCCGGCCCTGGGGGTCGCGGGCGTGCGCCAGCCAGCGATGCCACCGCACCAGGGCACCCCACCGGCGGTCGAGGAACTCGTCGGCGGCCGCACGGGTCGTACGTCCGTGCCGGCGGGAGTGGTCGAGGATGCGCTGCACCGCGATCGCGTGCACCGGCGGCTGGGTGATGCCGGAGGTGTCGGGGAAGTCGGGGGCGCAGTTTGCCAGACGCGCACACTCCCAACGTCGGGGCCCCGGGAAGTAGCCGTCGCGGCCGTTGGCGAACACGATGTGCGGGATCATCCCGTTGCTCCACTGTGCCGAGAGCAGGGTGTCCATCTCGATCACCGCGCGCTCGACGCTGAGCGGGGCCAGACCCACCGTCACAAACGCCGCATCCCAGCTCCACATGTGCGGATACAGCCGGGGTGCGGCACTGGTCATCGTGCCGAGGTCGTTGCCCCGCAGCAGGTACGCGGCACGGGCCGCGAGCTGCGTCTGGGTGAATCCGTTGCGCGCCACGCGTAGATTCTGCCCCGCCCGGGCCGTGCCTGCCGTCTGAGCGTGCGGCCCCCGGCGGGGCCCGAAGAGCGCGCCGCCGGGAAGTAGGCTCGCGATCGTGTCCACCGCATTGATCACCGGCGCCTCCCGCGGGCTCGGCGCCGCCATCGCCCGACAGCTCGCCCCCACCCACGACCTGATCCTGGGCGGTCGCGGATCCGACGCCCTCGACGGCATCGCCGCCGAACTCGGGGCGTCGACCTTCACCGCGGAGCTGACCGATCACGACGCCGTCGTCGCGGCGGCCGAAGGGATCGGCCGGCTCGACGTGCTGGTGCACAACGCCGGTGTCGGGAGCACCTTGCGCCCGGTCGGCGAGACACCCGCCGAGGAGTGGCGGCAGCTGCTCGAGGTCAATCTGATCGCCGTGGCGGAACTGACGCGCGTGCTCCTGCCGGCACTGCGCGCCGCGAACGGTCACGTCGTGTTCATGAACTCCGGCGCCGGGCAACGGGCGAAGTCGGGCTGGGCGGCGTATGCCGCGAGCAAGTTCGGGCTCCGGGCGCTGGCCGATGCGCTACGCCTCGAGGAGCCGGAACTCCGGGTCACGTCCGTGTTCCCGGGACGCATCGACACCGACATGCAGCGCGAGCTGATCGCCATCGAGGGCCAGGACTACGACCCGATCGCATTCCTCGAGCCCAGGACGGTCGCGAGAGCGGTGGCACAGGCCGTGCTCACCCCCGCCGACGCCCATCCGACCGACATCGTGCTGCGCCCGACCGGACGGCGCTGACCACCGCCGAATCACACCGACGTTGTTCTACGTGAAACAACGAACCTCTGGTTGAGGTTGACAGTTGCGGGGAACCCGCACTCCCCCTTGCGATCTGAATGATGACGCGAGAGTATCCATCAGAGCTGCTTGAGATCCGACGGCTCCCACACCGCGCGCATCGTCGCGATCTTGCCGTCGGCATCGAAGACCATGATGTCGACGGGGGTGATCTCGAACCTCAGCCCGGAGGTTCCGGTCACGAGGGTGAACTCGAAGACCGCGGTGTCGCCGGCGACCCGCTTCCACGCGAGGGTGGCGGTGCGCTCGTCCAT
The DNA here is from genome assembly GCF_053589235.1 of Gordonia sp. NPDC003376. Classification (NCBI taxonomy): domain Bacteria; kingdom Bacillati; phylum Actinomycetota; class Actinomycetes; order Mycobacteriales; family Gordoniaceae; genus Gordonia; species Gordonia sp. NPDC003376. The sequence continues at coordinate 11,691 of NZ_JBSFRM010000014.1, forward strand.
GCCGGTGATCACCGAGTAGAACTCGACGAGCTGTTCGCGGGTGTCCCGGATGTCGGCGCCGATCGGGTCCTCCACGGTCGCGCCGGACGCGTACAGGTCGGCGATCTGCTCGGCCGTACCCGAGGTCAGGTAGTCGATGTAGGCCTCGACGGTGGCGTTGATCTTCTCCGACAGATTCGCGGTGTCCGACTCGACGGTCATGGGGCTCCCCCTCCAGGAAATGAGAACGTGTTCTAGTTTGACCGTAGCAGGCGGTCCGCCGTCATCCGGGTGATCGATCCGAATGCGCCGGGTCCACCCCACCACCGGCGATCGGTGATTGGATGGGGGACGCCGACTCGGATGCAGGGGACATCCGGCGGTCAGACCATCGGAGGGACACCCATGACCTACTCGTCCGGGGAGGGACTCACCCCGCCCGAGTGGTCTCCGGTCCCGGAAACGCCCGCGCCCGGTTCCGCCGTTGCCGGACCTGCCGTCCCCGGACCGCAGTGGGGTACGGGAATCGGTGCGCCCCCGCCTCCTCCGGCGTGGCAACAGCCGACCCCGGCGCATCGGCCCGGCATCCTGCCGCTGCGACCGCTCGGTGTCGGCGACATCATCGCCGCGACCTTCGCGACCCTCACCCGCAGTCCCCGACAACACTTCGCGATCGGTGCCGCGGCCACCGCGATCATGCTGGCCGTGACCATGCCGGCGGTCGCCCTCGCGGTGGCCGTCACCGACGGCGAGATCACCGTCGAGTCCTGGCTGGCCGCCCTCGCCGGCACCCTCGACAACCACGACCTCATCGCGCTGGTGATCATCGGGCCGGTGGCACTCGTGGTGTTCGCCGATGCCGCCGGGTTGTGGGCTTCGTGGCCGCAGTTGATCGGCACCCTGCGCCGTCGGTTCACCGCGATCGTCGGGACGACGGTGCCGTTGTTGTTGCTGGGGCTGAGTCCGGTGCTGGTGGGGACCGTCGTCGTCGACCGGCTCCCGGACACGCCCGGCGGGCTCGCGGCGATCATCGTGCTGTCGGCGGTCACCTTGGTCGGCGTGGTCGTCGGGCTCGTCCGCCTCGGACAGGCCCCGGCGGTTGCGGCCACCGAGAGTCTGCGCCCGGGCGCTGCCCTGCGGCGGGCGGTGGCCTTGTCCGGCACGGGTTTCTGGCGATATCTCGCGGTGTTCGTGTTGCTGGCCATGATCTGTGGCGCCATCTCGTGGGTGCTGCAGGTCGGGGTCTTCGCCGTCGGCGAGGTGTGGGAGATCCCGCCGGTCGTCGATTCCGCACTCACCGGTGTCTGTGCCGTCCTCGACTCGGTGCTGCTCACTCCCCTGGTGGCCGGCGCATTCGCGGTGATGGGCATCGATGCGCGCATCCGGCGTGAGGGATTCCAGGTGCAGCTCGCCGACTGGGCTGCCGGGAGTACACGATGAGCGTGCTGTACTCGGTTGTGGCCGAGGGCCTCTCACCGAGCAACGACGAGGCCCGGCAGTGGGCGCGGGACGAGTTGTCGTCGCCGACCTACCAACCGGCCCCACCGAGTTGGCTGGACCGACTCTCCGACAGCCTGTCCCGCTGGCTCGGTGCGCGTGTCTTCGAGGCGATCTTCGGTGACAACACCTGGTCGATCGTGTTCGCGGTGGTGATCGGGGTGCTGGCGATCGCACTCATCGGCTATTCGTTGCGGTTTGTTCGACGTCGGCGAAAGGCAGCCCCGACGGTGAACATCGAGCCCGTGCTAGGCGCAGAGGCGTTGTCGGCCAAGGCATTCCGGGTTCGTGCCGAGCAACAGCTGGCCGCAGGCGACTTCGACGGGTGCGTCCGCGACGCGATGCGGGCGCTCACCCGACGCAGCGCGGAACGCTCCCTGCTCACCGACGCCCCGTCGCTCACCGCCCACGAGGTGGCCGTGCGACTGCGGGCACCGTTCCCCGCACATGTTCACGAACTCCGTACCGCCGCAGGACTGTTCGACGCGGTGGCCTACGGCGGCCGACACGCCACCGAGGTGCAGGCGCGGTTCGTCCTCGACCTCGACGCTGCACTGAAGTCCGCGCGGACGGCGGGTACGGGGGCCGAGGACGTACTCGACGCCGGATTCGCGGTGCCTCGATGACCGCCCCGGCACCCGCTCCGGCACCCCGGTCGTCGCCTCCCCAGTCCTCCACTCCCCAGTCCTCCACTCCCCCGGTGTCGGCCGCACCCCGACCGCGCCGGCGCATCGGCCTGTGGATCGGCATACCGGTGATCGTGGTGCTGCTGATCGCGGTGATCGTCGCGATGATCGCGCTGGTCGGCGGAACCGCAGCCCGCGACAAGGGAAACCACAATCTGTTGGACCCCGAGAACTACGGTGCCCCCGGCACGAGCGCGCTCGCCGCGATCATCGCCGACCACGGGGTGGACGTGAAGATCGTCCGCGGACTGTCCGACCTGCGGGTCACGCCGAGACCCGACGAGCACACCACCGTCGTGGTCTCCAACACCGCCGTGCTGCGGTCCGACACCGCGCAGGCCTTCGACGAGCGCGTGCACGGAGCCGATCGGATCGTGTTGCTCAGTCCGAGCACCACCACCTTGAGCCTGCTCGACTGGCCGATCGACGGTGATCGTGACCCGGGGATCGTGCCGCCCGGTGATTCGGTCACCGCCGGCTGCAGCGCACCCGGGATCGCGACCGACGACGCGGTGACCGCCCAGTCGTATGGGTACCGGGCCGTCGACTCGGGCTCGTCGCCGGCCGACGTACACAACTGTTTCCGGGTCGGCGACGCCGCGCAGGTCGCGATCGCACCGGCGCCGCTCACCGGTCCCGACCGGGTGGCCCTCAACGCCACCATGACCACCAACGAGCAACTCGAGCAGTTCGACAATGCCGGTGTCTCCGTGCGGCTCCTGGCCTCCACCGACCACATCCTCTGGTACGTCCCGCAGGCCGACGACGTCGCCTCCGCGTCCGACGAAGAGTCCATCCTGCCGCGATTCGTCGGCCCGATGTTCCTGCTCGCGTTCTTCGTGGTGGTGGCACTGGCCTTGTGGCGCGGACGGCGTTTCGGCCCCGTGGCCACCGAACCGTTGCCCGCGGTGGTCCGGGCGATCGAGACGACACGATCGCGCGGGCGGTTGTACCGACGGGCCGCCGACGCATCCCGCACCGCCGCGATCCTACGGATCCACACCCTGGAGCGGATCGGCGGCTATCTGGGTCTCCCCTACGATCCCGGCCGGGCGATCTCGGCGATCGGCGCTGTGCCGGTGGATGATCCCGCGGTGACGACCCTCTGTGACGCCGTGGCCACCCTCACCGGATACGACCCGGGACAGGTGTCGGCACTGCTGGCCGGTCCCCTGCCCACCGACGACGCGGGCCTGTTGACCTTCACCACCGAACTGACCACCCTCGAGAAGGAAGTCCGTCGCACACCATGACTCCCGAGACACCCACCACCGCCTACGCCACCGCGACGGCCCCGTCGAGCCCGCGTGATGCCCTCACCGCGGTCCGCGCCGAGGTCGCCAAATCCGTTGTCGGACAGGACTCGGCCGTCGCCGGTATCCTCATCGCGCTGCTGTGCCGCGGGCACATCCTGCTGGAGGGTGTGCCCGGGGTGGCCAAGACGCTGCTGGTGCGGTCGGTGGCGGCAGCCCTGCAGGTGGAGACCAAGCGGGTGCAGTTCACCCCGGATCTGATGCCCGGTGACGTGACCGGCTCGCTGATCTATGACAACGCGACCTCGGAGTTCACCTTCCGGCCGGGCCCGGTGTTCACCAATCTCCTTCTCGCCGACGAGATCAACCGCACCCCGCCCAAGACGCAGGCGTCGCTCCTGGAGGCGATGGAAGAACGTCAGGTGTCGGTGGACGGCGTGCCGCGACCGCTGCCGGAGCCGTTCCTGGTGGCGGCCACCCAGAACCCCGTCGAGTACGAGGGCACCTATCCCCTGCCGGAGGCCCAGCTCGACCGCTTCCTGCTGAAGGTCACCCTGCCGCTGCCGCCGCGTGATGACGAGATCACCGTGCTGGCACGGCACGCAGCCGGGTTCAACCCGCGCGACCTCACCGGGGCCGGTTTGCGTCCGGTGGCCTCGGGTGCCGATGTGCTCGCCGGTGCCGAGGCGGTCCGGCGCGTGAGTGTGGCACCGCAGGTGCTCGCCTACATCGTCGACATCGCCCGCGCCACCCGGGTGTCGCCGTCGCTGTCACTGGGGGTCAGCCCGCGTGGTGCCACCGCCCTGCTGTCCACCAGTCGTGCCTGGGCGTGGCTGTCGGGGCGCGACTTCGTCACCCCCGACGACGTCAAGGCGCTCGCGCAATCGACTCTGGCCCACCGTCTCACGCTGCGTCCGGAGGCCGAGCTGGAAGGCGTGTCGGTGTCGGCGGTGCTCGACGCCGCGATCACCTCGGTCCCGGTCCCCCGCTGATGACCGTCACCGGTCGGTTCGTCGCGCTGCTCCTGGTGGGCATCGTGCCGGTACTGCTGTTCCCCCACTACTGGGTGGCCCTGTTGTGGGTGTTCGGTTCCATCGTCCTGATGTTGTTCGATCTGGTCGCGGCGGGATCGACCGGTGCGGTGCAACTCCTTCGATTGCCCTCGGCCCCACTGCGTCTCGGCGAGTCAGGAGAGTCGACCGTGGTGGTGCTCAACACCGGTCGACGGCGGTTCCGTGGCCGGATCAAGGATTCCTGGCAACCATCGGCGGGGGCGTCGGACAACACCCACGACGTCGACCTCCCGCCCGGGGAACGCCGCACCGTGTCCACCACGCTCACGCCAACCCGGCGAGGCGATCGACTTGCGTTGCGCGCCACGGTCCGTCGACCCGGTCCGCTCGGTCTGGCCGCCGCCCAACACACCCGGCTACTGCCGGGATCGGTGCGGGCGCTGGCACCGTTCAACTCGCGCAAACACCTTCCGTCGCGGCTGGCTCGTCTGCGCCAGCTGGACGGACGGTCGGCGGTGCGGATCCGCGGTCAGGGGACCGAGTTCGACTCGCTACGTGACTATGTCGAGGGTGATGACGTCCGCAGTATCGACTGGCGGGCCACCGCTCGGCGCAGCTCGGTGGTGGTGCGCACCTGGCAGCCGGAGAAAGACCGCCACATCATCCTCGTGCTGGACACCTCGCGGACCTCGGCGGGGCGCGTCGGTGATGCACCACGCCTGGATGCCGCGATGGACGCCGCACTGCTGCTGACCGCGCTCGCCGCACACGCCGGTGACCGGGTGGATCTGCTCGCCGGCGATCGGATCATCCATCGGCGGGTGGTGGGTGCCGGCCGCACGAGCATCCTCGGCCAGTTCGTCAACGCGATGACCGGTCTGGAACCGGCTCTGCTGGAAGCCGATTGGCCGCTGTTGGCCGCCGAGGTCACCAAGATCAGCCGGCAGCGCGCACTGGTGGTGCTGTTGACCCCGGTTGAACCGGCCGCGGTGGAGGAGTCGCTGCTGGCACCGTTGTCGGTGCTGGCACAGCGGCACAAGGTGATCGTCGCATCGGTCCGCGACCCGGCGCTCGACGAGATGGCCGGGCGCCGCGATGACGCCGAGGAGGTCTACCAGGCTGCGGCCGCGGCACGGACATTGACCCTGCGGGCCCGCACCGAGACTGCGCTCGGACGGATCGGGGTGGACGTCGTCGACGCCGAACCCGAGGCGTTGCCTGCTGCGCTGGCCGACCGCTACCTGGCGCTCAAGTCGCGGGGATTGCTCTAGTCCGCGCCCGGTCTCAGAGCGACCACTCCGGAGGCGGTCACGTCCCGAGCGCGGCCGACAGAGGTTTCGACACGCCTCGTCGCTACGCTCCTCATCGGCTCAACCACCAACTGCCACTCGCTGACTGAGCCGCGACCGAGCACCACGAGGACCCCAGTCGACATCCCCACAGCACGCGCC
>NZ_JBSFRM010000014.1:17665-57802 GCF_053589235.1 Gordonia sp. NPDC003376
CGCCGAAAGGCGCCCACCTCCGAAGTGGTCACGCCGTCCGCCCCGGCCGACAGCTCAACCACCAACTGCCACTCAATGATTGAGCCGCGACCGAGCACCACGAGGACCCCAGTCGACATCCCCACAGCACGCGCCGAAAGGCGCCCACCTCCGAAGTGGTCACGCCGTCCGCCCCGGCCGACAGCTCAACCACCAACTGCCACTCAATGATTGAGCCGCGACCGAGCACTACGAGGACCCGAGTCGACATCGCGGTACTCAGTTCTCCAGTGTGGCGACCTCCGCTTCTGCGCCTGTGTGGTCGGTGTCCGATGCGGGGACAGCATCCTCACCCGAGGCCGAGGTGGTGTCGGGATCGGTCGACGTGGACGGTTCGGCGGCCTCGTCGGTCGTCGCCGCAACTGCCCCTGTCTCAGTCGACGACTCGTCCTCCGGTGCCGCATGCCGCGGGGTGTCGGTGCCGCTGCCGGTGAACTGCGGCGTCTGACCTTCGGGGAGTGCGTGACGCCCGGTGGACGTGGTGGTGTCGTCGGCACCGGCACCGGCGGTGGCGGCCGCGAGTTGCGCGGCACCCTGCTCCGCGCCGGTGGCGAGCCGGCCGGTGGTGTCGGCGACCTGCGTCGATGTCTGGGCGACCTGGTGGGAGATCTGGTTCAGCGTGGTGGTGGCCGCGTCGGCGATCGCCTGCGAGATCTGGGTGGCGGTCGGGGTGACGTACTTGGTGAACAGCGGGTCGAGCACGGTGACGAGAGTGCCGATCGGGTCGCTGAGCACCCCGTTGGTCGGATCCTCGATCTGTGCGAGCTGCAGCAGCAGCGCGGGTGTGAGCGTGATGACCGACGTCGGGACGTCACCGAGAATCCCCGACAAGGCATCCGGGATCGCCGTCGACCCGGAACCCGTGGGGACCGAACCCAATTGGAATCCCGGCAGACCGACACCCATGAACGACGGACCGCTCACACCGATCCCGTTGGGACCGAGGTTGATCGAACCCAGTGAGTACACCAGCGGGATGGTCGTGTCACCGATCGCGACGGCGGCGACGGTCCACCCCGAGTTGTAGGCGATACCGTCGGGTCCGAGGTGACTCGACTCCAGCAGGCTGGTGCGCTCGAAGCCCAGGCCCAATCCGGGAATCGACATGGTGAACGACCGGGAACCGAGGACCGAATCCACGGTCTGGCCGCTGCTGGTCACCAGGCCCGGCGTCCACTGCATACCGGTGGTGAAGAGGTTGTCCGGCAAGCTGATACCCGCGGCGTACAGCGGGACGGTGGCGACGTAGTCGTCGGCGCCTCCGGTTCCGGGCACCACGACCTGGGTGGCTGCGGCCAGCCATCCGGCCTGACCGCCGAGCGGTCCGGTGTACGTGCCACCCGCCTCGCGCTGGATGACCGAGAAGCCCCCCACGTCGATGCCGTCCAACGCCGACAATGCCCCGGGGATCGCAGAATTCGGGTCGTAGGTGGTGGTGGTGACCTGGTTCCCGTTCTCATCGGTCTCGCCCTCCCATTGGGTCCCGAAGTCGGGGACTTCCTGGGTGACGGCAGGAGTGGCGGGAATCGTCACGCACTTCTTGATCCCGAAGATCGTGACGCATTCCTGGTGTGCGGGCTGCGCGGGGACGATCACGACGGTATGCGACCCGACCTGGACCAGATGGGTCGAACCGTTCGCCACCACCAGCGCATCCGGCTGGTTGAGATTCTGGGCGAACAACGCCTTCAGCTGTTCGGAGGTCATCCCGTTCAGGGTGACGCGCTCCTGGTTGACCCAGGTGGTGCCGGTGGCACCGAGCCATCCGGCGGTTCCCGTCCAGCCGGACGTGGTGTGCGTACCGGACCAGAATCCCAGTGCCTCGTCGATCGCCGGGATCCCGGTGAGCTCGCCGGCGTGCTGGACGACCTTGTCGCCACCGAGTGCGTCCGCTCCGTCGGCCAGGATGTTCTGGATGACGGTGTTCCCGTTGATCAGGTTGAGCTGGGCCCACGCCGAGGAGATCTGGGCGAGCACCCCTGCGCCGCTGCCGAGGGTTCCGGCCAGGGGCAACGCCGACAGGCCCTGCGCGACCTGCGGACTGATCCCGGAGAGCGCTGTCGACGCGCCGGGCACATGGCTCGTGTCGGGCACCGCGAGCAGCAGCTTGCCACCCTCGGTGAGGGCTTCGAGGACGTTGAGCTGCTCGGTGGTCGTCGACGACCTGCTCGTCACCACCGGCACCCAGCCTTCCGGCAGGATCGACCCGATCGGTGCCAGCAAGGCGATCTGGGTGCGGCCCAGGTTGTCGGCGATGACGATCAGATTGTCAGTGGTGGCGTAGCCGTCTTGCGAGATCTGCTGCGACTGGATCGACTCCGCGTAAGCCTGACCTGCGGTTCCCGCGGCGATCGCGATTCCGGCACCCAATGCGACGACGGCCTTCTGCATCCGCCGTGCCCTACGGTTGTCGTCACGCTCGCGAGCGCGCCGTTCTTTTCGGTTGGCCTGCAGCATCATCGATGATCCCTTCGTCGCAATCCCCCGGGTTCGACTCAAATACACCGCAGCAAACAACCGCAACTCAGCCGGAGAAACTCGTCCGTTGGAAGGAATGGTGAATGCCGTGAATGTCATGTGATCGAGGGAATCGTTACATCACCCGACCGACACCACCTTCAGGGACACCGATATCCGCCTCGAGGCGCCGCGCAGAGGATTCGACATCCGGGCGACCTCGCCATCACGAGGACGACCGATCGACCACGACTCGTTGGTTGCGTCGGCAATTCGGCCGGCGGAGGTTTCGACGCGCCTCGTCGCTGCGCTCCTCGTCGGCTCGACCAGCAACGCCCAGTTGCTGATTGATCCGACACCGAGCTGGTGACGTCGACATTCGGCCGACCGGTTGCCGACTGGGGGGCTCAACCGGCCACAGTTCACACCGCGGTCGGCGCATAGAAATCGCGGTCGGCCTCGTCGATGTCGCCGCGGTCACCCTCGTGGTGGGCCCATCGACCGATCACGAAGACGTAGACGAAGAAGCCCACCCACACCGCCACACCCACGGCGATCCGCGCCCAGGTGGGTAGGGGAGAAGGGGTGACGAATGCCTCGATGATTCCCGTGATACCCAGCAGCACAACCAGGCCCAGTGCGATCCCGATCGCCGCGCGACCCTGCTCGGCCAGCGACTGCAGTCGCGGCTTGTCCCCGGGACTCACCCAGGACCAGAACACCCGCAGGCCCACACCTGCGGCGACGAACAGACAGGTCATCTCGAGCAGACCGTGCGGTGTGATCAGTCCGAAGAACACATCCGCGCGCCCGTGCCGGATCATGATCGACCCGGTGATCGCGAGATTCATACAGTTCTGCCACAGCACGATGATCACGGGAAATCCGAAGACGCCGAAGGCGATACACATCGCGGCCAGCCAGAAGTTGTTGGACCACACCCGGAATGCGAACGCCGACGCCGCATGTTCGCTGTAGTAGTCGGCGAAGTCGTGGTTGACGAGCTGCTCGATCTCGGCCGTCGAGCCGAACGCACTCTCCACCCGCGGATGTTCCAGGAAGTACCAGCCGAGTGCCACCGTGATCACCATCGAGACCACCAGCGTCGTCAGCCACCACCAGCGCATCGCGTACAGGGCAGCGGGAAAGGTCCGGCCGAAGTACCGACCGATCGCCGACCACGTCCCCACGCGGGTGCCCGCGGCCCGGTTGCGGGCCTTGGCGAGGAGCGCAGAGAGATAGCCGACCAGTTCCGGATCCGGTGCACTCGACCGGATCACCGACAGCTGCGTCGCGACGCGCTGATAGGTGTCGATCAGCTCGTCGGATTCGGCTGCGGTCAACCGGCGTTGCCGCGTCAACGTCTCGAGCCGATCCCACGCCGGACGCTTCGCGTTCACGTAGGCATCGAGATCCACCCCGTCAGCCTAATGTGTTCACCTGCATCCGCCGAGGCACTCCAGTCGATCAACCGACGCACACCCCGTCCCCGCACCGATACAGTGTGGCCATGCATCCGCCGGCGCCCCGCCCAGCTGCGCCGTACCCCCCTGCGCCCTACCCCCCTGCGCCCTACCCCCCTGCGCCCTACCCCCCTGCGCCGTACCCCCCTGCGCCCTACCCGGCTGCACAGCTCCCGCCGAGCCCGTTCCCGCCCGGCGTTGCCCGCCCCGTCGCACCACCGGGGATGTGGGGACGGGGCGGCAGCGCGACGGTCGGCGTCGGCCGCGACGACCTCGTGTCCGGCGAGGCGGTCGCACTGGAACTCCCCGCGGCGTCGCTGGGTCTGCGCATCCTGTCCGGACTGATCGACGTCATCGTCGGCATGCTGGTGCTGGCCCTGCTGATCTACCTGTCGTTCAAACTCGCCGCCGGCGTCGACGACGCCCTGTTCGCCGCCTGCCTGACCATGTCCACCGTCCTCGCGTGGTGCGCACTGCCCACCACCGTGGAAACCCTCACGCAGGGAAAAACACTGGGCCATCTGGCCACCGGGATGCGCACCGTCCGCGACGACGCCGGCCCGATCGGCTTCCGCCACGCCCTCACCCGAGCACTCATCGGCACCGTCGAGATCTACACGTTCCTCGGGGTCCCGGCGCTCATCGGCGCGGCGATCAATCGGAAGAACAAGCGCATCGGGGACATGATCGCCGGCACCTACGTGGTGCGCGACCGACATTCGATCCGGATCGCCGAGCCCCCCGCGATGCCACCTGCACTGCGGGAATGGGCGCGCGTCATCGACATCGGGTCGATCCCTGATCCCGTCGCCGGAACGATCCGGAAGTTCCTGATCCACCGCGAGCAGTACACGCCGCAGGCACGCGCGGCCATGGCGGAACGGCTGACCCACACCGTCGCCCCGTTCGTGGCACCGCCACCTCCGATGGGCGCACCGTTCGAGGAGATCCTCGCCGCGATCATGGCCGAACGTCGCAATCGCGACACCGACCGGATCAGCCGCGAGGACCGGCTCCGAGAACGTCTGCTGCGCTGAGGAACCCGGCGTTCCTCAGGCATCATTTCGGATCGGGGCTACTTCAGATCGGTACTGGACTTGCCGAGGACCCGGCGCGCGATGATCAGCTGCTGGATCTGCTGGGTGCCCTCGAAGATGTCGAGGATCTTGGCGTCACGGGCCCACTTCTCCAGCAGCATGGTCTCCGAGAATGCCGCCGTCGCACCGATTTCCACGGCTTTGTTGGTGACCTCGGTGGCCATGCGACCGGCCTTGGCCTTCGACATCGACGCCTGCAGCGAGTTGGGTTCGGCATTGTCGGCCATCCAGGCGGCCCGCAGGGTGTGCAACCACGACGCCTCCCACTCGGATTCGAGCCGGATGAACTCGGCGACCGCCGCATGCTGCCCGGCGGCCGGGGCGTCGTAGTCGATCTCGTGTCCGGCGGTCTCGATGATCTGCCGCAGTTCCTCGAGGGCGGCCCGGCCCACGCCGACAGCCATCGCGGCGACCACCGGACGGGTGTTGTCGAAGGTCTGCATCACCCCGGCGAACGCCTTCTTGGTGTCCACCTCGGGGGAGCCGAGCAGGTTGTCGGCGGGTACGCGGGCGTTCTCGAACCGGATCACCGCGGTGTCGGAGGCACGGATGCCCAGCTTGTGCTCGAGCCGCACCACGGTCACACCGTCGGTGGTCATCGGCACGACGAAACTCTTGATGGCGGCACGGCCGGCGCTCTTGTCCACCGTCGCCCAGACGACGACGTGGTCGGCGCGGGACCCGGCGGTCACGAAGATCTTCTCGCCGTTGATCACATAGTCGTCACCGTCGCGGGTGGCCGTCGTCGACACCGCGGCCGAGTCCGATCCGAAGCTCGGTTCGGTGATCGCCATCGACGCCCACACCTCGCCGAATCGCTCGAGCTGTTCCGGCGTGGCCACGGCGGCGATCGCCGCATTGCCCAGGCCCTGGTTGGGGATGGACAGCATCAGCGCGACGTCACCCCAGCCCATCTCCACGCCGTTGAGCACCGCCCGCATATTGGGTCCGTTGACCACGTCGGAATCAGCGGTCGACGATCCACCCTTGTCGGTGGCGCGAGCCTTGTCCCGGGCTGCGCGGGCGAGTTTGCCCAGTTCGTCGAGCTCCGTGGGGTACTCGTGCTCGGCACGGTCGTAGGTGCGCGAGATCGGCCGGAAGATGTGCTCGGCCGCGAGGTGGGCTTGCTCGACCGCCGAATCGAACTTCTTCGGGAGCTCCAGGTTGATCGCCATGCCGGCTATCTTACTCAGAAGTAAGGTCGAGTCCACCCCCACTCCCGGCCACGGGCACGCCTACTCTCGATGCGTGGCCTACGACGAGGAACTCGCCTTTCGCATCCGTGCGCTGCTGGCGGCCGAGTCCAACGTGGACGAGAAGCCCATGTTCGGTGGCCTCGCCTTCTTGATCAACGGCAACATGGCCGTCACCGCGAGTTCCCGCGGCGGGCTGATGGTGCGCGTACCGCCGGAGCAGACCGAATCTCTGCTCGAATTCGCGCACACCTCACCGATGGTGATGTCCGGCCGCGAGTTGCGCGGCTGGATCCGCGTCGCCGAAGAGGGGGTCCGCACCGATCGGCAACTGACCCGATGGGTCACCCTCGGTGCCGACTTCGCCCGCAGACTCCCGGTGAAGTAGCCGCCGACCACAATGCCCAGCGCACCAGGTATGACTCCGGTGTCCGCTTCGCCGGATCTCGCACGAGCGACCACCCCGCGAGTCGGCCTCGTCCTGTGGCGGGCCGTCGTCGCCGCCGACCCCGGCCACACCCGCCTGGTCAACGCGACCGCCGTGGCGTCGGCCGTGCTCATCTCGGTGGTGGTCGCCGCCCTCACCCTGACCGCGCTGCACGAACCACTCGACCTGCTCGTCATGGCCGGAATCCTGAGCATGATGGGCACCGCCCAGGCCAAGGACGCCACACCCCGGGCCCGCGTCGTCACCGCGGCCATCTTGCCGTTCCCGGCGATGCTGTCCGCAAGCCTCGCCGTCGTGTTGTCGGGGCATCGGCCCCTCCAGGTCGGCGCGTTCATCGCGGTGGCCGGCGTGGCGACCTGGCTACGCCGATTCGGCACCCGCGGCGCCGGCGCCGGGCTGGTCGCGTTCTACGCGTACTTCTTCCCGCTGCTGCTCAAGGTGCCACTGCGCGAGCTTCCACTGGTGTTGCTGGTCATCCTGATCTCGCTGGGCGCAGGACTCCTCGTACGCCTGGTCATGCTGCGCCAACGACCCCGCCGCCAGATCCTGCTACTGCTCGACGAGTTCCGGGCGGCGGTCGCAGCCGTCGTCGACACGACGCTCGTCGCGCCGGCCGACTCCCGTGGCGAGCACCAGGTGGAGAACCTGCTGAGCAGGCTGTCGGCGGTCGCCGTCGCCATCGCGGGCTGGCAGCGACGGTTCGCCACCGACGAGGTCCTCGGCGTCGACGACACCGATCTGTCACGCGCGGTGTTCGACGCCCAGGTCGTCGCGGAGCAGGGGGTCACCGTGCTGTGGGACCTCCGACGGCGCGGCAACGACCCCGCCGACCTCCCCGCGGTGTCGGCGGCGATCGGACGTCTGCTCGGCGAACTGGGCGGCACCACCGACACGGCCACCGGCCGGACGCGGCCGGACGGAACGGGTGCCCCCTCGACCGGTGAGACCGCCGGCGACGCGGGTTCCGCCGTTGACTCCTCTGGCGTGAATCCCTCTGGCGTGAATCCCTCTGGCGTGAATCCCTCTGGCGTGAATCCCTCTGGCGTGAATCCCTCTGGCGTGAATCCCTCTGGCGCGGGTGCTCCCATCGTGGATCCCGCTGCGCTGGGATCCTCCGGCCCGGCCCCGTCCGCGCACACCTCCTCTGCGCACACCTCCTCTGCGCTCACTCCCACTGCGCTCACTCCCACTGCGCTCACTCCCTCTGCGCTCACTCCCTCTGCGGTGCCGCCCGCTGCGCACACTCCCTCTGCGCACACTCCCTCTGCGGTGCCGCCCGGTGCGGTGGATGGCCCGCGGCCGGATCCGGCCGCCCTCGGTTCGTTGACCGTCATCGTCCTGGATGCCGCCACCGACGCCCTGACCCGACTCCGGGCGCTACAGATGTCACGACCGGTGTCCGATCCCGAACCGGCAACGGATTCCGACTCCGCATCCGCTCCGGCACCCGCCGCGACCGAACCCACAGCTCCCGTGGCGCACCGGGCCCGCTTCCGCATCACCCGACCGCAACGCCTGTCCGACGCGGCACCTACCACCCAAATGGCGGTGCAGGTGATGGCCGCGACGGGACTGGCCACCATCGCCGGCGAGGGCATCTCCGCGTCGCGCTGGTACTGGGCCGTACTCACCGCCTTCGTCGTGTTCGTCGGGACCACGTCCCGGGCGGGCATCCTGACCCGTGCCTACAACCGCGTCCTCGGTACGGCAGGCGGTATCGCGGTCGGCGGTGGCGTGATGCTCGCGGTGAACCATCACGTCACGATCGAACTGATCCTCTGCGTGGTGTGCGTGTTCCTCGCGTTCTACTTCGGGCCGCTGCACTACTGGGCGCTGGTCGGACTCGTCACCGTCATGCTGGCATCCCTCTACGATCTGCTCGGCATACTCGATCTACGACTACTCGAAGAACGGATCGAGGAGACCCTCGTCGGCGCGGTGATCGGTGTGGTGTGTGCTTATCTGCTGTTCTCGGTGGACTCACGCGGTGTCCTGGCCGGCAAGGGAGACGCCTACATCGCCGCGCTCCGGGATCTGGTCACAACCGCGATCCGCCGCATGGACGGCTCCCATGGCAACACCGAATCCCGGCCTGCCACGGTAGATCTCACCGAATCCAGTCGAGCACTGGATGTGGCCACTGCAGGGGTGGACAATGCTGTGGGCGCCATGTCGCTGGCGTTCGTCGCCGGACCCGTGTCGGCGATCGCCCATCGCGATCTGCTCGTCATGACACAGACGACGCGGTGTGCCCACCAACTCGCCGAATCGGTGATCGCCTTGTGCGCGGACGATTCCGGCGCCACGGCCGGCCCCGACGGCCCGTTCACCGGTGTTGATGCGACGGCGCTCCGGCGCGCGGGCGAGCACGTGCAATCCGACATCGACGCGATCAGCCCTGCCCTGCACGACGTCCGGCACGTCGACGGCGACGTCCGACGCGTTCCCGACACCGTCGTCGTCCATCTCATCACCGACCTCGACCTGCAGCCGGGCACCCGGCGCACCTCGGCAGTGCTGGCACTCTCGCGCCTGCGCTGCGCACTCCTCCAGCTCCCTGGCGTGGATTCGGTGTCCAACCAACGGAAGTGACCGAGTGGGTGGTCGATTCCGTGCCCGGTCGACGAGATCGGGCGCCCGACGGACGTCAGGTGTGGATCAGGATCAGGGGACCACGTTGACCATGCGGCCGGGCACCACGATCACCTTGCGGGGTTCCCCGTCGAGCAGGGCGGCGATCTTCTCGTCGGCCAGGGCGGCCGCACGCAGGGTCGCCTCGTCGGCATCGGGGGAGACCTGGATCCGGCTGCGCACCTTGCCCTTCACCTGCACCGGGATCTCGATGGACTCCTCCACCAGCCACGTGTCCTCGGCCGCCGGGAACGGACCGTGCACCAGCAGGCCCTCGTGGCCCAGGCGATTCCACAGTTCCTCGGCGATGTGCGGGGCCAGCGGCGCCAGCATGGTGACCAACTGCTCCACCACATCACGTGGGGCACCGGACTTCTCGAAGTTCTTGGTGAGGTGGTTGGTCAGCTTGATCAGCGCCGCGACGGCCACGTTGTTGCGCAGCTCGGCGAAGTCCTCACGGACCTGGGCGATGGTCTTGTGCAGCAGCCGCAGGGTCTCGTCGTCGGCGTCGGCATCGGCGACCCGCACGACGCCGGTCTCCTCGTCCACCACCAGGCGCCACACACGCTGCAGGAACCGCTGCAGACCCACGACATCCTTTGTCGCCCAAGGGCGGGACTGATCGAGTGGACCCATGTACATCTCATACAGGCGCAGGGTGTCGGCACCGTAGTCGGCGGCGATGTCGTCGGGGGTCACCGAGTTCTTCAGCGACTTACCCATCTTGCCGTACTCCTGGTTGACCTCGGCGCCGTCGTAGAAGAACGTACCGTCGGTCTCGGTCACCTCGTCGGCGGGCACATAGATGCCACGTGCGTCGGTGTAGGCGTACGCCTGAATCATGCCCTGGTTGAACAGCTTTCGGTACGGCTCACCACTGGTGACATAGCCGAGGTCGAAGAGCACCTTGTGCCAGAACCGTGAGTACAGCAGGTGCAGCACGGCGTGCTCGACACCACCGATGTAGAGGTCCAGGCCACCGGGATCGTTCGGGCCGTGCAGCTGCGGCCGCGGGCCCATCCAGTAGGCCTCGTTCTCCTTGGCGCAGAACTCCTCGGAGTTGGTCGGGTCGATGTAGCGCAGCTGATACCAGGAGCTACCGGCCCACTGCGGCATCACGTTGGTGTCGCGGGTGTAGGTCTGCGGGCCGTCGCCGAGGTCGAGCTCGACGGTGACCCACTCGGTGGCCTTGGCCAGCGGGGGGCTCGGCTCGCTGTCGGAGTCGTCCGGGTCGAAGGACACCGGTGCGTAGTCGTCGACCTCCGGGAGTTCCACCGGCAGCATCGATTCCGGCAGTGCATGCGCGTTGCCGTCGGCGTCGTAGACGATCGGGAACGGCTCGCCCCAATACCGCTGACGGGCGAACAGCCAGTCGCGCAGCTTGTACTGGATGGTGCCGGAACCGGTACCGTCGGTCTCGAGCCGCTCGATCATCGCGGCCTTGGCCTCGTCGACCCGGAGTCCGTCGAGGAAACCCGAGTTGACCAGCGGACCGTCACCCACATAGGCCTCGTCGACGACACCCTGATCCGACCCGATCACCTCGATGATCGGCAGACCGAAGACGGTGGCGAACTCATGGTCGCGGCCGTCGTGGGCGGGCACGGCCATGATCGCGCCGGTGCCGTAGCCCATCAGCACGTAGTCGGCGATGAACACCGGGACCTGGCGTCCGTCAACCGGATTGGTGGCGAAGGTACCGGTGAACACACCGGTCTTCTCCTTGTTCTCCTGCCGCTCGAGATCCGACTTGGCGGCGATCGACGCGCGGTAGTCGGCGATCGCGGCGGCCGGGGCGGTCCCGTCGCCGGTCCAGCGGGAGTCGGTGCCCGCCGGCCAGGCGGCCGCGGTCAGGGCGTCGACCAGGGGGTGCTCGGGGGACAGCACCATGTAGGTGGCACCGAACAGCGTGTCGGGCCGGGTGGTGAACACCTCGATCACCGCCTCGCCGCCGTCGGCGGTCGCGATCCCCGGCACCGGGAAGCGCACCTGCGCACCCCGCGAACGGCCGATCCAGTTGCGCTGCATGGTCTTGACCTTGTCCGGCCAGTCCAGCAGGTCGAGATCGTCGAGCAGGCGATCGGAGTAGGCGGTGATCCGCATCATCCACTGCCGCAGGTGCTTACGGAAGACCGGGAAGTTGCCACGATCGGACCGGCCGTCGGCGGTGACCTCCTCGTTGGCCAGCACGGTACCCAGACCGGGACACCAGTTGACCAGCGAATCACTCTGGTAGACAAGGCGGTACGAGTCGACGACGGCGGTCCGTTCGGCGGGCGAGAGATCGGCCCACACGCGTCCGTCGTCGAGCGTGCGGGTACCGGCGTCGAACTCGGCGATCAGCTCGGAGATACGACGTGCCTTCCCCTGCTCGGCGTCGTAGAAGGCGTTGTAGATCTGCAGGAAGATCCACTGCGTCCACCGGTAGAACTCCACGTCGGTGGTGGCCACCCGGCGACGCTCGTCGTGGCCGAGTCCCAGGCGACGGATCTGTGCCAGGTAGCGCTCGATGTTGGCCTCGGTGGTGGTGCGCGGGTGGGTGCCGGTCTGCACTGCGTACTGCTCGGCGGGCAGGCCGAAGGAGTCGAAGCCCATCGTGTGCAGCACGTTCTTGCCGGTCATCCGCTGGTAGCGGGCGAACACATCGCTGGCGATGAAGCCCAGCGGGTGCCCGACGTGCAGGCCGGCGCCGGACGGGTACGGGAACATGTCCTGCACGAACACCTTGTCGGCGGCGTCGGGTCCCGAACCGTCGAAGGCCGACATGTCCCCGGCCAGCGGACCCACCGGGTTGGGCGCCTCGTAGGCGTGGCGCTCGGTCCACTGCTGCTGCCAGCGGCCTTCGATCTCACCGGCCAGTGTCGCGGTGTAGCGATGCGGATTCGCCGTGCCGCCGTCGCCACCGGAGGCGGTGGGTGCGGCGGTGTTGGTGCTCGAGGTATCGGCGCTAGTCACCCCACCAGCGTAAATGAGCACCCGAACGCCCCCGACGCGGCGGGGTGCGGCGGCCGATCCCGGTTCCGGCGGATCCGATCTCCGCGGGGCATCCGGTCTCCCCGCGGCCGCCGGTTTCCCCAAGTCGACGCGGTGATCGTATGGTGGTCGGGTGAGTGTTGTGTCCATTGTCGTCGCCGTCTGCGTGTTCGCCCTCGCCCTCGTGTGGGTGGTGGTAGGCGTCGCCGGTCTGCGCGGCACCCTGCGACGTAACCGGTGGCTCGGCGTCCGCTCCACCGAGACGCTGCAGTCCGACGAGGCCTTCGTCGCGGCCAACCGCGTCGCCGCACCCGGTACCCTAGGTGCCGCCGTGATCCTGATCGGCGGGGGACTGCTGACCCTCGGCGTCGACAGCGGCTGGTCGATCCTGTTCGGGTTCGGTGCCCTGGTCGCCGCGCTGGTGATCGTCGGCATGGTCAGCGGTGTCGCCGTGCGATCGGTGCGGTGGATGCTGGTGGAGCACGACGCCGCGGGCTGTTCCTGCTGTTCCGGTGGCGACGCACATGCCGCCGATACCGCTCCCGCGGCCGGCGCCACGACGTCCGCCGCCGCGAATGCCGCCGACTGCGGCGAGTCCAGCTGTGGCGCGTGCACCCTGCGCGACGCGTGCAGCCGCGACACCGCTGTCCAGGCCTGATCGCCGACCCGTGCGCGGTCTGCTGAGTCGATCGCCGATCGACGGATTCGTCCTCTCCATCCTCGCCGCGGTCGTCGTCGCCGCGTTCTTTCCCGCCCGGGGGACCGTCGCCGACGTCCTCGACTGGGTGGTCGTGGTGGCCATCGGCTTCCTGTTCTTCCTCTACGGCGCCCGGCTGCATCCCCGCCAGGCACTCGAGGGGCTGACCCACTGGCGTCTGCACCTGCTGATCCTGGCGTTCACCTTCGTGGTGTTCCCGCTGGTCGGGCTGGCCTTGCAGCCGGTCCTACGGCCACTGATCGGCCACGACCTGTCGATCGGGGTGCTGTACCTGTGCCTGGTGCCGTCGACGGTGCAGTCGTCGATCGCGTTCACCTCCATCGCCCGTGGCAACGTGCCCGGCGCCATCGTCAGCGCATCCGCATCCAACCTGCTCGGCGTGGTGGTGACCCCGCTGATGGTGGTCCTGCTGATGAGCAACACCAACGGCGTGCACATCACCGGCAGCTCGATCCTGAAGATCCTGCTGGAGATCCTGGTGCCGTTCATCGCCGGCCAGCTGTGCCGACCGCTGGTCGAGGGCTTCTTCTCGCGTTTCGCCGAACCCACCAAGCTGGTCGACCGCGGGTCCATCGTGCTCGTCGTCTACGTCGCATTCAGCGAAGGTGTCCGCAACGGCATCTGGTCGATCGTCGACGCCTGGCAGGTGATCGCGATGACGGTGATCGCGACCCTGCTGGTGGTGGTGATGCTGTGGCTCACCGGCTGGTTGCCGCCCCGCCTCGGATTCGCGCGCGAGGATGCGATCGCCATCCAGTTCTGCGGGACCAAGAAGAGCCTGGCCACGGGTCTGCCGATGGCGACGGTGCTGTTCTCCGGCTCAGTGGTCGGGCTGATCGTGCTGCCGCTGATGATCTTCCACCAGGTCCAGCTGATCATCTGCGCGTGGCTTGCGAGTCGGTACGGCCGCGAGGCCGACGCCGCCGAGGCCACCGGCGAACCCCTCCGCTGACGGCGTGTCGACCGGGATCTCCACAACCCCGCGACGGCGCTCCCGGTACGCCCTGACCAGCGAATACACCAGGACGACGACGACCATGCCGACCGCCGCGTACAGCAGGATGGTGGCACCGAGCACCGCGCCGGCGAAGTAGCCTGCGAGCAGCACCGTGGTGACCCAGCTGGCCGCCCCGATCACATCGGCCATCCCGAACCGGACGAAACGCATCCGGGTCATCCCCGCCACCCGCGGCACCAGCGTCCGGACGTAGCCCACCCAGCGGCCGGTACCGACGACGATCATCCCGGAGGATTCGAGGCGCTGCTGGGCCTGCTCCCAGCGGTGTTCACCGAACTTCCGTCCGAGCGCGGAATCCTTGAGTCGGTGCCCGCCGGCCCGGCCGAACCAGTAGCCGGTGAGGTCTCCGGCCACCGCACATACACACACCACCACGATCAGCAGTCCGATGTTGGCGGGACCCACCGCCGCGGCCACACCGGCGGCCAGCAGCAACGCCTCACTCGGCATGATCAATCCGGCGATCAGCACCGCGGTCTCGGAGTACACCACCGCGCACGCGATCAGATAGACCGCCCACACCGGTACCGACCGGGTGAGCTCGACGAGCCAGTCTGCCAACGCGGTCACATCCCGAGGGTAAACCGATCAGACGCGTACCTCCGCATCCGTGTCATCGGTATCGCCTCGCAGGCTGACCGACACGGCACCACGCACCGACCCCCAGACGGTGAGTCACAGCGGCGCGGACAGGGGCACGTTCACGAAGCTCGGCCGACTCGGGTCGAGCTGGATGTGTTCCGGACGCAGCTGCGACTCGTTGAGCAGCGGACGTAGCGGCAACCCGCGCGGCAGGTTCATCGCGAACACGTCCACCCGCAGTCGGTGCCCGGCGCGGATGAGTGCCTCGGTGGGGAGCAGCCCGATGTCGATCGACACCGGCTTGCCGGGTGTCACCGGCTGTCGGGAAGCGAGGGTGAGCTCGTAGAACGGGTCGATCACGTCACCGTTGGGGGCGAACTGCGACCGGCTGCGGTCGTAGGCGCGCAACGATGCCATCACCTGGCCGGAGCTGATCACCGTCGACCTGCCGTCCGGTGCCACGTCGTTGAGCGTGGCCGTCCAGTACCCGTCGGTCGCGTCCATCACCGCATTGACGCGGACGGACGAGTAACCGCTCACGCTGCGGGTCGCCGGCACCGGCGCGCTGGTGAAACTCAGTGCGTTGCGTTCGGAGATCCGTAGGTCGTCGGCGCAGAAGGGGAACAGGGCGGTGGCCCCGGCGGTCTGCTGGGCGGAGTCCCGCGAACACACGGTGAGCACACCCGGCGCGATGGTCATCCGTCCCCGCGATGCGGGCGCCGCGGTGGTGAGACTGCCGTCGGCGACGGCATGCGGTGCGGTTCCACTGCGCCTGTCACCCAGGTACAGACGCTGTCGGGTCATCCCGGCGCGGGGGAACTGCTGCGCCGTGATCCACGGGTTGTCGATCTGTTTCAGGTTGACCGGACCGTACTCGTCGATGCCGTTGTGGACGCCCTTCAGCCAGCGGTCGAACCACGCCTTCTGCAGCACGTCCAGGCGCGGCGGGGTACCCGGTCGGCCCTGCCCGCCACCGATCGTGAGGTGGTAGCCGTCACCCATGATCAGCTGCTTCTTCCCGGGCGCCAACGGGATGCCGTTGTACATCTTGACCTCGCTGTTGGTGAACAGATCGAACCAACCGCCGTAGATGAAGGTGGGCGTGGTGATCCGCTCGGCATGCGCCTGCCACGCCTCACGGGGCCGGGTGCCGTCGGCCAGCAGATCGCCGAGCTCCGGCGGAATGGACCGCACGTCCGGGGTGAGCAGCGCCGCGAACAGTTGGGGATAGAAGGTCAGCGGGTCGGAGATGCGATCGGCCAGCCACTTCCAGTCGAAGGTGCCGTTCACCATGGACGCCACGTTCGGGATCATCTTGCTGGTGTTGATCAGGCTCAGCCACAGCGGGAGGAAGCCCACACCGAGGGCGCCGCCCGGAGCGACGATGTCGCGGATCAGATCGCCGCCGGGCTCCACCGGGAAGATCGCCTTGAGCGCGGGCGGACGCTTGTTGGCGGCCTGGATCTGGTTGATCGCCGAGTAGGAGACCCCGGCCATGCCGACGTTGCCGTCGGACCACCGCTGCGTGGACGCCCAGTCGATCACCTCGACGGTGTCCTGCTGTTCGCGCTGCTGGAAGACATCCCACTTGCCCTGCGAGAACCCCGTGCCGCGGACGTCGACGACCACCATCGTGTATCCGCTGCGGACCAGGTCGTAGTCGACGGCGAAGGTCCGTGCGCCACCGTCGTGCAGGGTCTGGGCGATGTCGGTGATGCCGTCGATCGGGGTGCCGTGCAGATTGATCGCCCCGGTGAGCTGCTGCAGGAAGGGTTCGAGTACCGGATGCTGCAGGGCCGCGGCGCCCACCGCGCTGATCAGCTTGGTGTACGGCGTCATGTTCACGATCACCGGTGTCTTCGCGGCGGTCGGGCGTTGCGCGGCGTTCGTCGGGCGGTAGACGTTGGCCCGCAGGATCGTGCCGTCGCTCATCCGGATCGGGACATCCCAGGTCACGTCGACCCCGGCATTCGGGTGCGGCCCGTCGTGTGCTGCCAGCCAGCGTTGCGCCGCGGCCCCACCGTCGGGCGTCGACGCCATCGCCGCCCCCGGCCCGCCGACCAGAACCATGATCACGGCCATCACCGACGCCATCACGACGATCAGCGCACCCCGAACCCGCATCCCACTACCCCCGAACTGAGACGATTTCGCAGAACCATATCAGCCGGGAGTGACACCGATCACCCATGTCGGAAAGGTGCGGTTCGGGCCACCCCGGAAGCGGCCCGTGAGGGGAGAGCTGCGGTGGTCGAGGGTGGGTCAGTTCACCGAGGTGTCGAGCGGATGGGTGGACAGCAACGACAGCGGCCAGGGTTGGCGACGCAGCACCTCCGACCACAGGTCGGCGGTCGGTGGGGCCAGCACGTCACGGGCCAGCGCCGACGCCAGCACCCAGCTGTCCTGGTCCATCTCGGCGCCGAGCTGCCCGATGCCCCACCCGGCATACCCGGCGAAGATCCGGACACCCTCGAGGACGGTCTCCAACTCCTCCGGGTCGGCGTCGAGGTCGACGAGCGCGACCCGGCCGGCGACGGGGCGGATCGCGGCGAAACCGCCGATGTCGGCACCCGGTTTGATCACCCCCAGGCACAGGGCGGAATCCTGCTTGACCGGCCCGCCGACGAACAGCGCGCGGGGAGAGGCGGCGAGATCGGTCCACGACGGCATCACGTTGTGCACCGCCGTCTGGCTCATCCGGTTGAGCACCACACCGAGACTGCCCGCATCGTTGTGCTCGATGACATAGATCACCGTGCGTGCAAAGGTCGGCTCGATCAGATCGGCCGAGGAGACCAGAAGTGCCCCTGCCCGAACACGATTCGCCGATTCCATGTCCCGGGCCGCATCCGCTCTCCCGCCGGGCAGATCAGGGGTCGGATCGTCCGCGTCGTCACCACCGTCCACAGGTTTCATTGTGGCATGTCCCGCCCGGCGACGATCGGTAATATGGTCCGGTGACATCAGGCAGGACTCATGGCGTGTCCTCCTTTCATTCGTTCGCCGCGTCGTTGCGTCATTCGCCAGGCCTCGGCCGGCTGTTGGCGGTTCGCCTGATCAGTCAGCTCACCGACGGCGTCTTCCAGGCGGCTCTGCTCGGCGGTGTCCTGTTCAATCCGGAACGGCACGCCGACCCGCTCGCCGCGGCCCTCGGCTTCGCCGTGCTGCTGCTGCCGTATTCGATCATCGGACCGTTCGCCGGCGCCCTCCTCGATCACTGGGACCGGCGGATGGTGCTGCTGTGGGCCAACGTCGTGCGTGCCGCCATGATCGCTGCGGTGGCGATCGTGATCGCGGCGGGCAGTCCCGACGTCGTCGTCCTGACCTCTGCGCTGCTGGTCACCGGGGCCAGCCGGTTCGTCGCGTCCGGGTTGTCGGCGGCGCTGCCGCATGTGACCCATCGCGACGTGATCGTCGGCACCAATGCGCTGTTCACCACGCTCGGCGGCGCGATGCTGTCGGTGGGTGCGGGCGTGGCCCTGCTGGTCCGGATGGTCGTGGGCGACGACAACGTCGGCAGCGCTCAGACCGCGATGGTCGGGGTGCTCGCCGCGCTGCTCGCAGCCGCGGTGGCCAGGCGGTTCCCACCCAGGCAGCTCGGTCCGGACGAGCCCGACGACGCCGGGCACTCGGCGGTACACGCGGTGGCCGTCGGCTTCCTGCACGGCATCCGCGCGGTGGTGCACTGGCGTACGGCCGCAGCCGCGTTGGCGGCGATCGGTTTCCACCGCCTCGTCTTCGGGCTCAACACCCTCACCCTGTTCGTCTTCGCGCGGCAGGCCGGTCAGGGCGACGGTCTCGGCCGGATAGCCGTGGTCCTCGGCTGTGTGGGCGTGGGCGCCTTCCTCGCCGCCCTCACCACCCCGATCGCGGTGGCCCGGATCGGCCGGCGGGCCACGCTGATGTCGGCACTCGCCCTCGGCGCCCTCGCGCAGCTGGCGCTGCTGTCGTTCTCGATGGTGGTGTTCTGTGTGGTGGCGATCGTGATCGGCCTGGTCGGCCAGACCGCCAAACTCTGCGGCGACGCCGCAATGCAGGTTGACGTGGACGACACCGTCCGCGGGCAGGTGTTCTCGGTGCAGGACGCCGTGTTCAACGTCGCCTACGTGGTGGCGATGATCCTGACCGCGCTGGTGATCCCCGCGAGCGGAGAATCGGCGGTGTTGGTGCTGGTCGGCGTGGTGATCTACCTGGTCGGCGTGCTCGCGGTGCGGTTGATCCATCCGACGCATCTGCCGATCCCTACCGACGTCGACCCGGACACGGCACCGGCCGCCGATGCGGCCGGGGGACCTCATCGACCGAACTCGGGCGCCGACGCGTCGTAGGCGGTGTCGGCGACCCCGTCGGCATCGGTGTCGATGAGCACACGGTCAGGGTCACCGTCCCCGTCCTCGTCGACGTACAGCCGGCGGCCACCCACCTCACCACCCCCGACCTCGCCCACGCGCGACGGTGGGTCGACGATCTCGATGTCGGGGGAGCCGTCGCCATCGAGATCGTGTGTCTGGACACGGGGCGCACCCGACGCTGCCGGCTGGTCGGACGGCTCCGCCGCGGTCGGGGGATCGGGTTCGGTGTGCGGTGCCGGTGTCGTGGTCTCACCGGTCCCCGTCGGCCGTCCGACCGCGACACCCCACACACCCGTCCCACGATCCCGATAGAACCCGTCGGGAAGGTCGTCGTCATCGGTGTCCAGCGCTGCGACGTCGGCGATCCCGTCGGCATCGGTGTCCCACATCAGATCGTCGACACGGCCGTCACCGTCGAAGTCCAGCCGCACGGCCTCGGCGATCCCGTCGGCGTCGGGATCGGCGTCGGCGGGGCTGTGCCAGGCGGTCGGTTCACCGTCGCCGGTGCCGAAGACGTACTCGATGACCGGATCCATGAGCCTTGGACGCGGTGGGGACCTCCACGGTTCCACCGACCTGCGCAACCCCGGATGGCACACGGTAGGTTCAGGAACCATGTACGTCAGCGTTCTCGGCGAACACTTCCACCGGGCGCGACTCAACCCTGCGGTGACACACCTGGATTCGGCGTCGGCCGGCCGCTCCTCGAACGCGGTGATCGGCACCATCTCGGCGCATCTGTGGCGCGAGGCCGAACGCGGATCGTATGTCGCGGCCGACGACCGTGCCGACGAGCTCGCCCGCGACACCCGGGACCTGGCATCGCTGATCGGGCACACCGCCGACGAGATCACCTTCCGGGAGAGTGCCCGCGCCGCGTTGCGTGCGTTGCTGACCGGCTGGAGTCTGCCGGTGTCGTCGACGGTGTGGGTGGCCAAGAACGAGTTCGGCCCCAACCTCGTCGAGTTCGACCGGCGCGGCTACTCCGTGCGCCCGCTGCCCGACGGGGACGTGTACGGGCACGTCGACGTCGACGCGCTGGAGAACATGCTGCAATTCGAGCAGCCCGACTTCATCCACATCTGCCACGTCGGCTCGATGTCGGGGCTGGTACAACCGGTACCGAGGATCGTCGAGGTGGCCCATGCCGCCCGGGT
Organism: Gordonia sp. NPDC003376; assembly: GCF_053589235.1. Taxonomy (NCBI): domain Bacteria; kingdom Bacillati; phylum Actinomycetota; class Actinomycetes; order Mycobacteriales; family Gordoniaceae; genus Gordonia; species Gordonia sp. NPDC003376. Next base: position 37,794 of record NZ_JBSFRM010000014.1, read on the forward strand.
CCCGGTGGTCGTCGACATGGCGCAGTCGGTGGGACACGTCCCCACCGTGACCGGCGCCGACGTCGTCTACGGCACCAGCCGCAAATGGCTCACCGGACCGCGTGGGGTGGGCTTCCTCGCGGTGCGCCGCGACTCCCTGCGCTCGGTGGACATCGACAGTTCGGAGGCCTTCCTGGCCGGTCGGCTCGGGTTGGGCGTGGCCGTCGCCGAGCTGCAGCAGGTCGGACAGCAGCGCGTGTATCGCGAGCTCGCGCGGATCGGACGGGTCACGCGGGAGCGCCTTGACGGGATCGGCAGCTGGGAGATCCTCGAGCCGGTCGACGAACCATCGGCCCTGGTGACGCTGGGCCCGCCGCCCGGATGGCAGAGTTCGGACGTCCACGCCGCCCGGGATCGGCTGTTCGGGGAGGTGGGCATCCTGGTGACCGCCGCCGACTCCTGGCGCGCGCCGCTCGCCGGCGACCAGACCGTGCTGCGGATCAGCGGGCATCTCGACGTGCAGCGCGAAGAGCTCGACCGGCTCGCCGATGCGCTCCGCACGATGGGTTACTGAGATCGCGGATCCACGGGGTTCGGGATCAGGTGGGATCTGATCGGGGAGGTGAACCCCTGCTCGGGCACCGGCATCTCCGGCGACGGCCGTGCCCTGGGTTCCGACCGATCGCGACACCCCCCGACCTCGTCGTCCAATCCGACAATTCGGGTCGTTGCCGATCCTGCGGATGTGACACACTCTAGCGAACCTCCATCGCCGACCCCGGGACCCTTGCAGGCGCCAATGACCGTGAGCACCACCCCCGTCGATCACGTGACCGTGATCGCGAATCCGCATTCGCGCCAGGGCGCGGGCCGCCGGATCGCACTCCGGGCGGTGGGAGCGCTCCGCAGTCTCGGCGTCGGTCACGAACTGGTGCTGACCTCCGACGCCGCACACGTACTCGAGGCCGCCGGGGCCGCCGCCCGGTCCGGGACCGGGGCGCTGGCGGCGTGCGGCGGGGACGGAACCCTACGGCTCATCGTCGAGGGGTCGTTCCGGTCGGGCATCCCGATCGGGGTGATCCCCGCCGGGCACGGCAACGACCTCGCCCGGCACCTCGACATCCCGATCGACGACCCCGACGCGGCCGTCGCCATCATCGTCGCCGGGCACCGGCGCACCGTGGACCTGGGTCGCGTCACCTTCCCGGACGGGGCGTCGAGCCTGTTCGCGTCGGTCGCGGCGACGGGATTCGACGCGCTGGTCACCGCGAAATCGCTGCGTATGAGCTGGCCGCGCGGGCAGCTGCGGTTCCCGATCGCCACGCTCCGCTCGATCAACGCCCTGGACTCGCGGCACTACTATGTCCGGGTCGACGAGGAGCATTCGGAGCACGACCTGATGTTCGCCACGATCGGCAACGCCAACAGCTACGGCGCGGGGATGCGCGTGACCCCCGCAGCGTCGATGGAGGACGGGATGCTCGACGTGACCCTGGCCGGGCCACCGCGACGATTCACCCGGCTCACCCTGGCCCGCAACCTGCCGCGGATGTACTCGGGACGGCACACCGAACATTCGCGGGTCACGACGCTGCGCGGACGCGAGGTGGAGCTGTACTGCGACCCACCGGCGCCGGTCAGCGTCGACGGCGACGTGGTCGGGCACCTGCCCGCGGTGTTCGAGATCGTGCCCGGTGCGGTCGAGATGCTCACCCGACCGGACGAGTGAACGCACGCGGGCCCCGGATCAGCCCTGCTGTCCGGCCCACCAGACGCGCAACGCCTCCTCGGCCTCGTCACGGCTGAGCGGACCACGATCGAGACGCAATTCCTTCAGGAAACGCCACGCTCGCCCGACCTCGGGTCCCGGCGGCAGGCCGAGCAGTTCCATGATCGCGTTGCCGTCGAGGTCAGGCCGCACCTTGTCCAGGTCCTCGGCGGCCTGCAGGGCGGCGATCCGCTGCTCGAGGTCGTCGTAGTTCTCCTGCAGCCGCCGCGCCCGCCGGCGGTTGCGGGTGGTGCAATCGGCACGGACCAGCTTGTTCAGCCGATCCAGCAGCGGGCCGGCGTCGGTGACATAGCGCCGCACCGCCGAATCGGTCCAGGCGCCGTCGCCGTAGCCGTGGAACCGCAGGTGCAGGAACACCAGGGTCGCCACGTCCTCGACGATCGCCTTGGGGTACTTCAGCGCCCGCATCCGCTTGCGGACCATCTTGGCGCCGACCACCTCGTGGTGATGGAAACTGACCCCGCCGTTGGGCTCGTGCTTGCGGGTGGCGGGTTTGCCGATGTCGTGCAGCAACGCCGCCCACCGGAGCACGAGGTCGGGGTCGCCGTCCTCGAGGTCCATCGCCTGCCGCAACACGGTCAGCGAATGCTGATACACGTCCTTGTGCTGGTGATGCTCGTCGATGGCCAGGCGCATACCCGGCACCTCGGGAAGGATGCGGTCGGCCAGGCCGGTGTCGACCATCAGCTCGATGGCCTCGATCGGGTGCTCCCCGAGGATCAGCTTGTCGAGTTCGGCGTGGACCCGTTCAGCGGTGATCCGGTCGATCTCACCGGCCATGTCGAGGATCGCCTGCGACACCCTCGGGGCGACGGTGAAGCCCAGCTGGGAAACGAAGCGGACCGCGCGCAGCATGCGCAACGGGTCGTCGTCGAAGGACTCCTGCGGGGTGGCGGGCGTGTCGATGATCCCGGCCAGTGCGGCCGACATCCCGTCCAGGGGGTCGTGAAAGCCCTCGGCACCGCCACGACCGATCCGGACGGCCATCGCGTTGATGGTGAAGTCGCGGCGCACCAGGTCGGCGTCGATGGATGCACCGAAGGTGACCACCGGATTGCGACCGACCCGGTCGTACTTCTCGGCCCGGTAGGTGGTGATCTCCAGGATCAGATCTCCCTTGCGGGCGCTGACCGTGCCGAACTCGATACCGGCATCCCAGAGCGCTTCGGCCCAGCCGGACAGAAGCTGTTGTACCTGCTCAGGGCGGGCATCGGTGGTGAAGTCGAGGTCGGTGCCGAGACGACCCAGCACGGCATCGCGCACCGATCCACCCACGAGGTAGAGCTCGTGGCCGGCGTCGGCGAACAGGGCGCCCAGCGGTTGCAGGATGTCCGACATCCCGCGCAGCGACACCGCTGCCGAGGCCAGCAGCCGCGTCCGGCGCTCGTCGGTGTCCCCGGTCGGCGCGCCCCCGGTTCGGTCTGTCACGGCACGTCAGCCTACCGGCGTGCCCGGTCCCGACCGAATCGCCCGACGCTGCGGCGGGGCGCGCGGACGGTGGTGGCGGGACACGCGACCCCACCCGGCAGCAGCACCATGCGGGCAAACAGCAGGTGACCAGCCGCTAGCATCGAAGACGTGTCCACCGATTCCTCCACCGACCCCGCTGACGTCACCGGTGACGTCCGCTCCGGTGGATACACCGCCGATCACGGCGGTGGACGCACCCCAGAACTTGCCGGCCGGGCATCCGGCGCCGACGATCCGCGCGGCACCCCAGGCCAGGGACGCCGGCGTCCGCGGCGGGGCCGGCGGCGGCGTCGCAATCCCGAATCCCGCTCCGACGCCGACACCGGTCCGCGCGCCGACGGTCCGGGAGCGGCCACCGCGCCGGCCGGTTCCGGTTCCGGAGAACCCAAGCCGGGTTGCCCCAAACCGGGTGGCCCGAAACCCGGGAACACGAAGAACGCCACCCCCAAAGGCGGGAAGTCCGGGGCACCCAAACCAGGCGGTCTCAAACCCACAGCCGTCAAACCTTCTGGAGTCAAACCTTCTGGAGTCAAACCTTCTGCCGTCAAACCCGGGCCCGCCAAGAACGGAGCGGGCAAGAACGGATCCGGCAAGGGCGGGGTGCGGGTCACCCCGCCGAAGCCGTCCGACATGGCGGTGGTGACCGCGAAGATCACGCGTACCGGCCTGTCCCAGGACACGGCGACGCCACTGACCCCCAAGACCCCGGCCCGGGGTCGGCGCCGCGGGGCCCGGATGAGCCCCGACCGGGTCGTCCCGGAGCGGACCGAACGGCTACGGACGGTCCGGGAGACGTCCGCGGGCGGTCTGGTGATCTCCGATCTGGAGTTGCCGGTGGACGAGTTGTCGGCGGCGCTGATCGGACGGGTCGACCGGCGGGGCCGGATGATGTGGTCATTGCCGAAGGGTCACATCGAGACCGGGGAGACGGCCGAACAGACCGCGGTGCGAGAGGTGGCCGAGGAGACCGGCATCGAGGGGACCGTCGTCGCACCGCTCGGCAAGATCGACTACTGGTTCGTCAGCGAGGGCCGGCGAATCCACAAGACCGTCCATCACTACCTGCTGCGCAGTACCGGCGGTGAGCTGTCCGACGCCGACTACGAGGTCAGCGAGGTGGCCTGGGTGCCGTTGCACGAGCTGCCGCGGCGGCTGACGTACTCTGACGAGCGGCGACTGGCCCGGATGGCCCGCGGTGTGATCGCCGACCTGGCCGCCGACCCCCAACGGCTGGCGCAGTCGGAGGCCGAGAGCAGTCGCACGGAACCCAACGCCTATGAACGAGCCGCAGCCGCACGCAATCAGCGCCGCAACGAGCCGCCACCTCCGGCGCGCCCTCGTCGGCGCCGGAGGCGACCCCGTCGGCCGGCCACCGGCGATGGCTGACCGGCCCGACCGCGTCGTCCTCCGCCCGATCCCCGCACTGCCCCTGCTCGCCTTCCGTCGCCTGGTGGTGGTGTGTGCCGTCGCGATGCTGACAGTGCTGGCCGCCTCACCGGCGGCCGCGGCCCCGAGTGGAACACCCCCGGCGTCGGGGTCGGCCGGGGCCACACCCACCGCGTCGGAGGCCGCGCGGTTCGCGCGGATCGTGATCGACTCGCTCACCCCGACGATGGTGACGAGCACCTCCGGGCCGACGGTGAGTGTCACCGGACATGTCCTCAACACCAGCTCCCGCACCATCCACGAGCTGTCCATCCGGCTCGAACGCGGTGATGCGGTGTCCGACGCCGACGCGCTGCGGTCTTCGCTGGCCGGTGAGCATCCGCCGGTGGCCGCGGCGAGTGCATTCCGGCCGATCGGCTCCGACGACGGCCTCGCCCCGGGCGCGCAGGTGGCCTTCGACCTGACCGTGCCGCTGTCGGGGACGGGCCTGGAGATCGACCGGACCGGCGTCTACCCCTTGCAGATCAATGTCAACGGTCTACCGGACTACGGCGGAATGGCGCAGGTCGCCGGCTCCCGCACCCTCCTACCGGTCCTGTCCTTGCCGCCGAATCGTGCGCGCGCGGCGTCGTATGTCGATCCCAGCGAGTCCGGCACCACCCCTGTCACCGGCCTCGGCCCGGACGGCTCGGTGTCGGCCGACACCTCTGATCCGTCGCGGCTGACGTTGCTCTGGCCGGTCGCCGCACCGCCGCAGCTCGCCCCCGGCGTACTCGGCGGCAACACCGAACCGGTGCGGCTGATCAGCGAGGACCTCGCGGCGTCGCTGAGCGACGGCGGCCGGCTGAAGTCGCTGCTGGATCCCCTGCGCGCGGTGGCCGACCCTCCTACCGGGACCGGCGGATCGTCCTCGAGTCCGGCACCGAGTCCCGACTCCGGGACTCCCGACGACTCCGGCGCCGGGTCGTCGGAGTCGGCACCTCCGGCACCGGTCTCCGCCATCGCGCGGTCGATGTGCCTGGCCGTCGACCCGGATCTGCTGGTCACCGTGCGCGCGATGTCGCTGGGATATGTGGTGACCGCCGATCCGGCGGATCCCCTGTCGCCGACGCAACCGGGCACCGGGCAGGCGGCCGCGGCCGCATGGCTCGACGAGCTGCGGACGGTGTCGTCGCGGATGTGTGTGGTGGCCCTCCCGTTCGCCGCCGCCGACCTCACGTCCCTGCACCAGATCGACGACGTCGGGCTGACCGCCGCGGCCCTCGATTCCCCGGCCGACATCATCGACGCGATCCTGGGTGTCCGCAGCGTGCGCGGGCTCACCATCCCCGCCCTCGGGGCGATCGACGAGCAGGGTGCGTCGTTGCTGCAGTCGGCAGACCATCACGCCGCGCTGACCTCGGCGGACAATGTCACGCCCACGCGCGACGCCTCCGCCGCAGGGGGCTACCGCGTCGGCGACCTCGGGGTGTCGACGTTCGACCAACCGGTGACGGCCGCGATGGCCGCGGTCGGGACCGCGCCGACCACGCCCACACTCACCCCGGCCGATCAGCAGGTGGATCTGTCCGAGGAGTCCGCGGTCAGCCGACGACAGGCGGCGGTCGGGGCGCTGGCCTTCGGCGCGATCGACGTGCCCTCGACCCCCGGCTCGTCGACCGGGAGCTCGCCCACCGGCACCGCGTCGGGCGCGGTTCCGGTGACCGGCCGCTCGCAGGTGATCCTGCCGTCGCTGTACTGGTCCCCGACCGATGACGACACCGAGGCACTCCTGTCGACGGCCACGGTCCTGCTCGGCGCCGACGCCGCCGCACCCCGACCGTTCGCCGAGGTCGCAACGGCCACCGCCGACGCGCGGACGGCCGCACAGTTGAGCACGCCCGCCGGTTTCCGGTCGGTCGCGAGCCTGTCGGTGCCGCTGACCGAGGCGACCGCCGACACCATCCGCGCCCAGACCGACATGTCGTGGCGGTTGCAGAACTCGCTGGTCGCGACGGCCGAGGTGGCCGTGTCCCCGGACCGCTACATGGCGCCGCTGCGCGAGGACCTGCTGCGGTCGATCACCACTCCGGCACAGGCCGGCACCGCCACCCGGGATCGGCTCGTCCGGACGCGGGTGGTGGCGACCGACGCCGTGAGCACGACGCTGGGCCGTATCCGGTCGGCGGTGACCATCCTGGACCCCGGCGGCCGGTACACGCTGGCGTCCGAACGCAGTCCGCTGCTGCTCGTGGTGCGCAACGATCTGTCGCTGCCGATCCGGGTGCGGATCACCACCGACACGTCGTCGGATCTGGAGATCGGTGATCTCGGCACCATCGAGATCCCGGCGCGAGGCACCCGCCAGATCCAGATGCCGACCCGCGCCGACAGCTCCGAGGCGATCACCGTCACGATCTCGATGGACACGGTGACCGGTGTGCAGCTGGGCTCGCCGATCACGTTGTCGGTGCATTCCAATGCGTACGGCAAACCGTTGTTCATCGTCACGATCATCGCGGCGGTGGTGCTGATCCTGCTGACCGCGAGGCGTCTGTGGCACCGGTTCCGCGGCGAGCCCGATCCGGCCGACGAGGACCGCCCGGAACCCGATGAGCTGGAACGATTGCTCGCGGCGACGACCTACCAGCAGCGACGACGTACGCTGCAGAACGAGGAGTTGTCCGACGAGGAGCTGCTGCCCGGGCTCCCCTCCGAGGATCCGGGTACCCCGTCGCCGGGGCATCCCGAACCGAATCCGGACAGCAGCCCGCACACGTGACCGACACCGAGAACCCGCACAGCCCGCAGCACACCGACGACCAGAGCACCGACCAAGGCAGGGGTATGAACGACCGAGGACCGCGCGACGACATTCCCCGTCGCGCCGCGCCCCGTCGTGTGCCCCCGCCGCCGCGGGTACCGCCGAATCCACGGGGTCCGCGCGCCGGCCAGGCCCCACGTCCCGGCGGGCCGCAGCGGCCCACGCCGTTGGCGGGTCCACTCGCCGACGCACCGCCGCTGTCGGGTCGCTCCGCAACCGACGCGACGCGCACACCGGAACCACAACCGCACCGGAACAAGCACGAGGCACCCGACGCCGGCACCGCCCGGGCCGTGTCGTCGGTGCTGGAGCAGACCTCCGACGCCGTCGGCGACGACGATTCCCCGGCCGACGGCCTGGCCCGCGATTCCGACTCGTCCATCCTGCGGACCAGCGGCTCCATCGCCCTGGCCACCCTGACCAGCCGGATCACCGGATTCGTCCGCACCATCCTGGTGCTGGCGATGCTCGGCCCGGCGATCGCGTCGGCGTTCCAGGCCGCGTATGTGCTGCCCAGCATGATCGCCGAGGTCGTCCTCGGTGCCGTGCTCACCGCGATCGTCATCCCGGTGCTGGTGCGTGCCGAGGTGGAGGACGAGGACGGCGGACGCGGCTTCATCAACCGCATCTTCACCCTCACGCTCGTCACCCTCGGCAGCGCCACGGTGATCGCGCTGATCGCCGCACCCCTGCTGACCTACCTCAACGTCGGCGACGGTGACGTCAACCGACCACTGACCACCGCGCTCGCCTATCTGCTGCTACCGGAGATCCTGTTCTACGGGCTCTCGGCGCTGTTCATCGCGATCCTGAACATGAAGGGCCTGTTCAAACCGGGTGCGTGGGCGCCGGTGATGAACAACGTCGTGCAGATCGCGACCCTGGTGCTGTACGCGCTGATGCCCGGCGAGATCACGCTGAACCCGGTGCGGATGACCGATCCGCAGCTGCTGGTACTCGGCATCGGCACCACCCTCGGCGTCGTGGTACAGGCCGTCGTCCTCGTGCCGTACCTGCGCAAGGCCGGTGTGAAGCTGCAGTTGCAGTGGGGACTGGACGCCCGGTTGCGGCGGTTCGGCAACATGGCCGTCGCGATCGTCCTGTACGTGACGATCCTGCAGGCCGGCCTGGTGGTCACCTACCGCATCGCCGCGCACGCCGACGCCTCCGGTATCTCGGTCTACGCCACCCACTGGCAACTGCTGCAGCTGCCGTACGGCGTGCTCGGCGTGACCATCCTGACCGCGATCATGCCGCGGCTGTCGCGCAATGCCGCCGCCGACGACACCGACTCCGTCGTCGACGACATGTCCCTGGCGACGCGGCTGACGATGGTCGCCCTGGTACCGGTCGTCGCGTACATGACCTTCTTCGGGCCGGCGATCGGTGTCGCCGTGTTCAACTTCGGCCGATTCGACGCCGACGTGGCCTCACAGCTCGGTTCGACCCTCGCCTGGGGTGCGTTCACCCTGATCCCGTATGCGATGACGCTGGTGCAGCTGCGGGTGTTCTATGCCCGCGAGGACGCCTGGACCCCCACGCTGATGGTGCTCGGCATCACCGCGGTGAAGGTCACCGCGTCATATCTGGGTCCGGTGCTGTTCAGCGACCCGGAGCTGGTGGTGCGCTGGCTGGCCCTCGCGAACGGCCTCGGCTATCTGGTCGGCGCGGTCGTCGGCCACTACCTGCTCAAGGCGCGGCTGAGCACACCCGAGAAGCCGGCCCGTCTCGCCGACGTCACCTACACGACGATCGTGTCGATCGCGGTGTCGGTGTCGGTCGCCTTCGTGGTGTGGTTCATCGCCCATCTCGCCGGGCTGGATCTGGCGACCCAGCACGGCAAGATCGGCTCGATCGCCTACCTGGTGCTGACCGGGATCGTTGTACTCGGCACGATTTATGCCGGACTCGCCGCGGCCGGTGTCCGCGACGTGGTCGCGATCATGAACTCGGTGCGCCGCATGCTGGGCCGATTCGTGCCCTCGCTGGCCCCGAAGGACCAGCCGGAGACGCCGTCCGCGCCGACGATCACGGTTCAGTTTCCGCGGGTCACCACCGACGAATCACTCCCGTACTCTGGTCAGGTACAGGTACTCCGGCGGTTCGATCGCGGGACCGCGACCTGGCAGTCGTATTCGGTGCATTCCGGCGGAGCCGCGGGCGGCACCGGCGTCACCGCCTGGTCGCCGTCGCATCGGCCGCCGGACATGCGTTATCGCCGGAGAGGAGCGCGTCACGTGAGTGACAGCGGTGTCGACACCACCCCGGATCGTCCCGAGGTCAGCGGGACCCCGATCGCCACGTCCGATGCTCCCCGGCACGACCCGGCGGTTCCCGGCCCGGCCGACCCTCCGACGACCGCTGCCGCGCCCGACCCCGATCGGGCCGAGCCGGTCGTCGCGCCACGCCGCCGCGGCCCGCGTCTGGTCCCGGGCGCCGCTGTCGCCGGTGGCCGCTACCGGCTGCTCGAGCACCACGGCGGTACCCGCGGGCTGCAGTTCTGGAAGGCACAGGACATCAACCTCGACCGTGAGGTCGCCCTGACCTTCGTCGACGCGGAGCAGCTCGCACCCCCGGCCGCCCGAGAGGCCACCGCCAAGTCGACCGACGAGGGCCCCCAGGCGGTCCTCACCCGCACGCTGCGGCTCGGTCAGATCTCGTCGGCCGGTGTGGCCCGCGTGCTCGACGTGGTGCGTGGCTCGTCCGGGGGCATCGTCGTCGCCGAGTGGGTGCAGGGCTCATCGCTGGCCGAGGTGGCACGCACCCATCCGTCGCCGATCGGCGCCGCCCGTGCGGTGCGCGCCCTCGCGGCGGCGGCCGAGGCCGCCCACCGTTCCGGTGGTGCCCTGTCGATCGACCATCCGTCACGAATCCGGATCAGCACCGACGGCAACGCGGTTCTGGCCTTCCCGGGCACCCTCGCCGGTGACGACCAGTCGTCGGATGTCCGGGGCCTCGGCGCCGTGCTCTACGCGCTGCTGCTGCAGCGGTGGCCGCTCGACGCCACCACCGGGTCACGTCTGACCACCACCACCGACACCACCGGCACCGTCGACGGGCTGCCGGCCGCCATCCCGGGCAAGGACAACGCGCCGATCGAGCCGCGCGAGGTGGATCCGGAGATCCCGTTCGAGATCTCCGCCGTGGCCGCCCGCGCCCTCGCCGGCACGCGGGGCATCCGCACCGCGGCGACGGTGCAGCACGTCCTCGACCAGGCGACCGTCGTCGACCTCAAGACCGACATGCTGCCGGCGATCGGCCGCGACGACTCCCCGGTGACGATGGCACCGCCACCGAAGATCGGCACCACCGAACCGGAGCGCAACCGCCGCACCGGCCCGCTGCTCGCCGGTGCGGCCCTGCTGGTGATCTTCGTCATCGTCGCGCTGGTGGTGTGGATGACCGGCATCTTCGGCGGCAACGACGACAACAGTGACATCGGTACGTTCCTCGGGCCCACCACGTCGGCATCGGGGCAGGAACCCTCGACCTCCGCGGCCGGGGCGATCCGGCCGGCGGCGGTGACGCTCGTGGACTACTCCGGGCAGTCCGGTGACAACCCCGACCTGGTGGGCAACATCCTCACCGGGACGGCCCCGGGCTGGCGCTCGGACATCTACCGGGCCGCCGGATTCGCCGGTCTCAAGGACGGGCTGGGCCTGATGTTCGCCCTCGGTTCCGAGCAGGCCGTCAAGACGGTCACCATCACCACGACGACACCGGGATTCGACGTCTCGCTGCGCACTGCGACGTCGGCCGACGCCACGTTGCGCCAGACCACCGAGGTGGCGTCGGGGACGGTCGACCAGCCGAGCACCACACTGACCGTCGCCGACCCGAAGCCCGCCAAGGATCTGCTGATCTGGATCACCTCACCGCCCAGCGGGTCCAACGGCTATCAGGTGGCCATCTCCACCGTGACGATGACGAGCTGATCGTCGAGACCCACCGATGACGTCACCGCAGGGCACGCTGCGCCGCGCGACGCTGGCCCGCTACGGCCTCGGGTCGCTCGGCACCGGGGGTTTCGCCACGCTGCCCGGACTCGTGCTGGTCTACTACCTCACCGACACGCTGGGGGTGGCCGCGGTGGCGGCCGGAGCGATCGTCGCGATCGCCAAGATCTGGGATGTGGTGATCGACCCGGCGATCGGCGCGCTCAGTGATCACAGTGCGGCACAACGGGGTTCGCGTCGACGATTCATGACGATCGGCGCCCTGACCCTCCCGGCGTTCTTCGCCCTCACCTTCGCCGTGCCGACCGGCCTCGCCAGTGGTGTGTCAGCGGTGTGGGTGACGGTCGCATTCCTGTTGTCGGCCAGCGCATTCAGCCTGTTCCAGGTTCCCTATATCGCGTTGCCCGCGGAGCTGACCGACCAGTATGACGAGCGCACCCGCCTGCTGACCGTCCGCGTGGCGGTGCTGACCGTCGGCATCCTGGCCTTCGGTGCGGGCGGTCCGGCGCTCCGCGAGCTCGGCGGTTCACCCGCGGTGGGCTATCTGATCATGGCGTTGGTGTCGGGCGTGGTGATCGGTGCGGCCATGCTGGTCGCCGCACGCACCGCCGACGACGCCAGGCCACCCGAGACTGCCCCGCACACAGGCACCGTGGGCACCTCGGTGGTGGGGGAGGGGTATCGGACCGGTCTGGCCGTACTGCGCCGGAGTGCGCCGCTGCGGACCCTGCTCGGCGCGTTCGTCCTGCAGGGTCTGGCGACCGGCCTGATGCTCGCGGGCGCGCAGTACATCGCGACGTGGGTGCTCGATTCCGAGGCCGCGATCTCCGGGCTGTTCGCCGCACTCATCGCACCGGCCCTGATCTGTGCACCCCTGTGGGCCATACTGTCCCGCCGGATCGGCAAGGAGGCCGGATTCGCCGTCGCGTCGGTACTTTTCACGGTGGCCACCCTCTGCCTGATCGGACTGTGGTGGTCGCCGGGATGGTGGGTGTACCTGCCGATCGGGGTGGCGGGTGCCGCGTACGCGGGCATGCAGTCCCTGCCGATGGCGATGCTGCCGGACGTCATCACCCACGACGAGCGTCGACACCGGCAGTCCACCGCCGGGGTGATCGGCGGCGTGTGGACGGCCGGGGAGACCAGCGGGATGGCGTTGGGCGCGGTGGTGTTCACCGTGGTGCTCGCCCTCGGCGGCTACATCTCCTCCGATGCCGATTCGGCGGTGCAGCAACCCCGTTCGGCGATCGTCGCGATGGTCGGCGGATTCAGCGTGGTGCCGGCCGCACTCACCCTGCTCAGTCTCCTGCTCATCGCACGGTATCCGCTGCGGCGCAGCGATATCGACGCCACACCGTCCCCGGAGAAGGAACGCCTGTGACCGGTACGACCCGCATCGACACGATCCTCACCCGGCTCGACGAGCTCCGCGCCGACGATGCCCCCACACACGGTGGACGCGTGCTGTCCTATGTGTACGACCCGGGGCTGGGCGAGCTCGATGAGCTCGCCCGCCGGGCGGCCGCCGCGGTTCAAGGTCTCAACGGCCTGGATCCGACGACGTTCCCGTCGATCGCCCGGATGGAGCAGGGACTCATCGACTTCGCCGCGGATCTGGTGCACGGCGATCGGTTGCCGTCGGGGGAGCGGGCGGTGGGTCTGGTGACCAGCGGCGGCACCGAGAGTTGTCTGCTCGCCGTCAAATCCGCGCGGGATCGGTGGCGGGCGGCCCGATCGGCCGCGCCCGGCTCCGCGGCCGGGACTCCGGTGGTGGTGGCGCCGGTGACCGCGCATGCCGCCTTCCACAAGGCCGCGAGCTATTTCGACGTCGAGCTCGATCTCGTCCCGGTGGACGGCCACGGCGTGGTGACTCCGGACGCCGTGATCGGGCGGCTGTCGGAACGCACTGCACTGGTGGTGTTGTCGGCGCCGAACTATCCGTTCGCCGGACTCGATCCCATCGCCGCCGTGGCACCGGTGGCTGCCGCCCACGGGATTCCGGTGCATGTGGATGCGTGTATCGGTGGCTGGGTGCTCCCGTTCTGGGACGGCGGTGCGGACACGTCTGCGCCCTGGGATTTCCGGATCGACGGTGTCACCAGCCTGTCGATGGATGCGCACAAGTACGGCTACGCCCCCAAGGGGGCCTCGGTGCTGTTGTTCGCCGACCGGGATGCCAAGCGGGCGGCGGGATTCGCCACCACGGCGTGGCCAGGATATCCGGTGGTGAACCCGACGATGCTGGGCAGTCGTTCGGCCGCGTCGCTCGCGGCGGCGTGGGCCGTCATCGAGTATCTCGGAATGGATGGGTTCGCCGAACTCACGGCCCGTACCCGCGACGCGACCATCCGTCTGCGTGACCGCATCGCGGGGATCCGGGGGCTCGAGGTGGTCGGGGAGCCGACCGGTCCGTTGCTCGCCGTCCGCGCCGATCCGGCGGTACCGGCGGCCGATCGCGTGGATCCGCACCTGTGGGCGGATCGGGTGAGGGAGAACGGCTTCGTCCTGCAGCCACAGCCGGGACTGCGTCAGGACGGCGGCCCCGAACTCGGACACACCACCCATCTGACCGTCACTCCGGTCACCCATGGCGTGGTCGAGGACCTGTGTGCGGCCCTGGTCACCGCGGCGGATGCGGTCCGCGGGACACCGCCGATCGACCTGTCGGAACTGCCTGCGGCGATCCCGGCGCTCGGCGAACCCGGCCGGCTGGGATCCGATGCGGCGCACGAGATCCTGGCGTCGCTGGGCCTCGGCGGTGACGACGACGCGTCGGCGGCGTTGCCGGAGCAACTCGCGCCGGTGATGGCGCTACTCGACGTCGTCCCCGGCGATCGGGCCGAGTCGCTGCTGTCGGAGTTACTCGCCCGACTCAACGAGTCCCGCGGCGGCAGCGGGGACTGACCGGCGATCGGCGGGCGCCCACCCGGGCGGACCGAAGGCGTAGCCGAGCTTGTCCCGCAACCGATCTGCCGCGTGCACGTCGCGGGCGATGGCGACGTACTCGTGGGTCTGCAGCGTCCAGATGTTGTAGGTGCCGATTGGTTTGGTCAATCCATATGTGGGACGGTGGGTCTCGGCCGCGAACGAACCGAACATCCGGTCCCACAGGATGAAGACACCGGCATAGTTCTTGTCGAGGTAGTCGGCGTCACTGCCGTGGTGCACCCGGTGATGCGACGGCGTGTTGAACACGAATTCGACCGGACGCCACATTTTTCCGATGTGTTCGGTGTGAATCCAGAACTGGTAGATCAGATTCAGGCCGTAGCAGGCGAACACCACCGCGGGCGGGATGCCGAGGAAGGGCAGGGGCAGCCACATCACGAGGGCGGCGCTGATGTTCCACTTCTGCCGCAACGCGGTGGCGAAGTTGAAGTACTCACTGGAGTGATGGGCCTGATGAGTCGCCCACACCAGCCGCACGCGATGGGAGATGCGATGGTTCCAGTAGTAGAGCAGGTCCACCCCGATGAACCCGATCACCCACGTGTACCAGGCGGACGCCGGCAGTTGCCACGGAGAGAGGTAGGCGAAGATCGCGGCGTAGGCGAGTAGGCCCAGTGCCTTCCAGCCGGCACTGGTCGCGATCGACACCAGACCCATCGAGATCGACGCCCGGGCATCACGCGTCTCGTAGCCGCCCACCGGCGGGTGGGCACGACCGTCCCCGGGCCGACCCTCAGGGACCCGGCCCCCACCCGTCCGACCGGGATCGTCGGGTCGATCACGGTCCTCGAGCTTCCAGGCGGCCACCCATTCGATGATCAGCAGCGTGAGAAAGAACGGGATGGCGAGCAGCGTCGGCTCACGCATCGCCTCGGGCAGCAGATTGAGCATGGCCACCTCCGGATGAATATCTGACACTCGTGCGTGTCAGATTCTTATGTGACACGATAGCTTGTCAGATATCGTGGTGTCCACGATCAGCCGACATCTCAGGAGCCGCGATGACCGCCGAGCCCACCACCGACGTGGCCGGCGGGCGCCGGTACGGGGGCGCCGACGCCGACGAACGGCGCACTCGGCGTCGTGCGCAGCTCGTCGAGGCCGGCCTCGACCAGTTCGGGGAACACGGATACCCCAACGTCTCGGTCAAACGCGTCTGCGACCACGCCGGCCTCACCCAGCGCTACTTCTACGAGTCCTTCGCCGACCGGACGGCGCTGCTGGTGGCGGTCTACGACGACTGCGTGACGACCGCACGAGACGAGGTCCTCGCCGTCGCGTCCGGCTACGTGGCCGACGGCCGTCCGATCGCCGCGGGCGACGTGACCCCGGCCGCCCGGGCCATCCTGGGCAGCTTTCTCGACACGCTCTCCGGCGATCCGCGGCGCGCCCGCGTCATCCTCTTCGAGGTGGTCGGCGTCGATCCCACCGTCGAGTCGGTCCGCATGCGCGCCATCCACGAGTGGGCCGAACTGCTGTTGGCCCTGATCATGGGGGAGCGGACGCCCAGCCCGGTGCAACGTCTGGCGGCGGTCGGCCTGATCGGAGCGATCACGCAGCTGCTGGTGGACTGGTATCTGCTGTCGGTGGCGACCGAGCACGTCGACATCGGCACAACCGAGCCGGCCGATCTGCGCACCATCCTGGACGTGCTGGTGGAGATGCTCACGGCCACCTACGACCGATTGATGCGGTAGCAGCTCACCGGACGTGATCGCCGGTGGTGGCAGCCGGCCTCGAGGTCCCGGAGTGATTGTCACGGGTTGACGGCCCCGCGATGATGGCCCGGTAAAGATGGCACAGGCGCGTGCCGGGCGGGCATGATGGGTTCATGGCCGACGCCGACCTCACCGACACCGTCATCGACTTCCTCACCGAAGGCACCCGCACCGGCAAACTCGCCTTTGTCGCCGCAGACGGACGCCCGCTGGTGGCGCCTGTCTGGTTCATCGTCGATGACGGTGTGCTGGTCTTCAACACCGGATCGGAGACCGCCAAAGGTCGTGCGCTGAGCCGGGATCCGCGCATCTGCATCCTCGTCGACGACGAGCGGCCGCCCTTCTCGTTCGTGCAGGTGCAGGGCACCGCGACGATCGGCGAGGATCCTGCCGACCTACTCGACACGGCGACCCGCATCGCGGCGCGCTACATGGGCGCCGACCGTGCCGACGAGTACGGCAACCGCAATGCCGTGCCCGGTGAGTTGGTGGTGCGCCTCGAACCCACCAAGGTGGTCGCCGGGTTCGACATCGCCGACCGACCCGCCCGGCCGACCCGCTCCCCGACGTACCGGGCCGGGGCCGACGGATCGGTGATCAGTCGACCGGGCTCCCGGTGAACGCCGCCGTCACCAGTGCCCGCAGGTCGGCCTCGGTGACCTGGCGCGGATTGCTGTACGGCGCAGCCGTCGCCTGCCGGATCACCTCGTCGATCCCTGATTCGGGCATGCCGAGATCGGCCAGCGAGCCGACCACACCCAGGGACCGTTCCAGCTCGCGGACCCGGGCGGCCGGTGACGCCACATCCGTGGCCCGCATGAGCGCCGCGGCCGCCGACGGCGCGGCCGGCAGGTTGAACGCCATCACATACGGCAGGACCACCGAGTGGGTGTCGGCGTGCGGCAGGTCGAAGGTGCCGCCGAGGATGTGGCAGAGCTTGTGGTGCAGGCCCATCGTGGTGGCCCCGAGTACCGCACCGCACAGCCATGCCGCATACAGCGCATCCGATCGGGCCTCCGGATCGGATGGATCGGCGGCGATCGCCGGCAGCGCGGTGAGCATCCGCGCGACGCCCTCCGCGGCCATCAACGAGATGATCGGTGACGCATCCGGGGCGTAGAGGCCCTCGACGGCGTGGGCGACCGCGTTGAACCCGCTGGTCACCGACACGCCGACCGGAAGCCCGGTCGACAGCGTCGGGTCGTAGATCACCGACGCCGGCAGGACCCGTCGGTCGCGTCCGGTGCGTTTGATCCCGTCCTCGGTGAGTCCCCAGACCGGGGTCATCTCGGATCCGGCATATGTGGTGGGCACGGCGATGATCGGCAGTCCGGTGCGCAATGCGACGGCCTTGCCGAGGCCGACGGTGGAGCCGCCGCCGAGACAGACGACGCTGTCGGCGCCCACCTCCGTGATGTATGCGCACGCCGCGTCGGCCGTACTCACCGGGACATGCATCGCCGCATGCGGATACACCCCGAGCCCCGCAGGCCCGAGCAACTCGAGGACCCGCTCACCGAAGGTCTGTTCCCGCGGGGTGGTCAGCACCACCGCCCGGCTGACGCCGAGTGCCACGAGCTCGCCGGGCAGCTGTTCGAGAGCCTTCTCGCCGAAGCGAACTCGCATGGGCAGGGCGTCATAGCTGAAGGGCTGCATCAGTTCTCGTCGTCGCTTTCGGCGTGGATGGTGATGTCGATCCGGGCGTCGACGAACTCTCCGGTGACACCGCACGGGTTGTCGGTGCCGGCGGGCCGCGGCACGAAGTCGCGGATCAGTGACTCCTTGACCGCGAACACCGCATCCGAGTCGATGTACTCGCTGCCGTCGACGAAGATGTGGGTGGTCAGCTCCCGGAATCCCGGTGCGGTGACGATGAAGTGGATGTGCGCGGGCCGGTAGGCGTGCCGGCCGGTGGCGGCGAGCAGTTCACCCACCGGACCATCCGTCGGGATCGGATAGTGCGCTGGAACGATCGATTCGAAGGCGAATCGTCCCTCGTCGTCGGTGGTGAACAGGCCTCGGCCGTTGCCGAGGGGCTGGGAATCGGGTTGTTGGACGTCGTAGAAGCCGAGTGCGTCGGCCTGCCACACGTCGACGGCCGCGCCCGGGACCGGGGTGCCGTCCTCGTCCCGGACGGTGCCGTGCACCACGCAGGTCTGTCCGATGCTCGACGGTGAGATGTTCTCACCGAGTTCACGTTTCGGCGACTCCACCATGTGGAAGGGCCCCAGCACGGTCGACTCGGTGGCGTCCGGGGTCTCGATGTCGTTGAGTGTCTCCACCAGCATCGACACACCGAGGACGTCGGAGAGCAGGATGAACTCCTGACGGACGTCGTCGGAGGTGTGACCGGTCCGGGTGAGGAAGTCGATCGCGGTCTCCCACTCCTCGAAGGTCAGATCGATCTCGACGGCAAAGGCATGCAGGTGCCGGGTGAGGCTCTGCAAGACCTCTTTGAGTCGCGGGTTCTCGGTGCGCTCGAAGCTCTCGAGAACGGCCTCGGCCAGGGCCTCGGGTCGCATCAGGTCGGTGGTCATCGGTTCTCCTGGGCGGCTGTCACAGTACGGGGCCGCAGTGTGTGCCAGACCACTGCAAGCGCTCGCAGCCAGCATGCCAATGCAAGCGGTTGCTGTCAACGTCACACTGCTGCCACCTGTATGCAAACGCTCGCATCTGCACGCGGAAGTCGGTAGGGTGAGGGGCATTCAGCGGACCGAAGGCAGGGGGAGGAGCGTGTCCGTGCGATCCCGATTGGCCGACGTCGCCAAGCTCGCCGATGTCCATCCGGCGACGGCGTCACGTGCCCTCAACGAACGCACCCGGCATCTCGTCAGTGCCGAGACGCTCGAGCGGGTGCTGGCCGCCGCCGACGAGCTGCACTACCTGCCCAACCCGATGGCCCGCAGCCTCGCCAGTGCGCGCAGCAACACCATCGGCGTCGTCATCGGCGACCTCACCGTGCCACTGTTCGCGCATCTGCTCCGTGGTATCGACGAGGTGACCACCGCCGCCGGCTACGCCACCCTGTTCGTCGACACCCACAACGACCCCGAACGGGAGCTGGCCCAATTGCGCACCCTCGAGGCCCGTCACGTCGACGGGCTGATCGTCACCACCTCCGTGGTCGGCGACCCCGACGGCACCGACCGGTTTACCAGGGTGGCGCCGGTGGTGAACCTGTTGCGCGCCGGCCCGACCGGCGGGAACCCCGAGGTGATCAGCAACGACGAACGCGGCATGCGACTGATCATCGATCACCTGGTTCAGTTGGGGCACAACAGAATTGCTCACATCGCCGGTCCCGCATCGATCAGCACAGGGGTGGCGCGCCGACACGGCTACCGGAACGCCATGACCGATCACGGCCTACCCGAGGACGATTCGCTCGTGGTGACGATCGATCGCATCGACGCAGAGCAGGGCAGGACCGCCGCAGCCCACCTGCTCGACACCACCGACTGCACCGCGATCGTCGGTTTCAACGACCTCGTGACCTTCGGCGTGCTGAAAGAGCTGCGGGCCAGGCAGATCCGCTGTCCCGAGGAGATCAGCGTGGTGGGCTACAGCGACGTCCCCAGTGCCGAGCTGATGTCGCCGGCACTCACCACCATCGCCGTCGACCACCACGCGATGGGTGCCGAGGCCGCCCGACTGATGCTGGGCATCCTCGACGACCCCGCCCATGCCGCAGCCCGGTCGATCCGTTTTCCAGTGGAACTCGTCGTGCGCGAGTCGACGGGGCCGTGCCGGGTACTGACCAGCTGACCGGCCACGGCGGCCGTCGAGATCGGAGTGAGGTCGTCCTCCACATCGATGACGAGCGTTGTCTCCACGTTGATTGAGCCGACGAGGATTGTCCCCCACGCTGATTGAGCCGACGAGGAGCGCAGCGACGAGGCGTGTCGAAACCTCCGACGGCCGACCTCGGCCGGCGAGCACCTCGAAGAGGGGGTGCGTTC
>NZ_JBSFRM010000014.1:57895-141242 GCF_053589235.1 Gordonia sp. NPDC003376
CACAGAGGTTTCGACAGACGGGCGACCTCGCTACGCGAGGACGACCTGCTCAACCACCATGCGGGATGCCGCTGTTGCCAATCGAGCCGACGACGAGGCGTGTTCCCCACGCTGATTGAGCCGACGAGGAGCGCAGCGACGAGGCGTGTCGAAACCTCCGACGGCCGACCTCGGCCGGCGAGCACCTCGAAGAGGGGGTGCGTTCCAGCAGCAGCCCACAGAGGTTTCGACAGACGGGCGACCTCGCTACGCGAGGACGACCTGCTCAACCACCATGCGGGATGCCGCTGTTGCCAATCGAGCCGACGACGAACCGCGACCCCCACGCCGATTGAGCCGACGAGGAGCGCAGCGACGAGGCGTGTCGAAATCTCCGACGGCCGGGCATCTCGACGTGACCACCTCGGAGATGGCTGCGTTCGGCGGTCGGCTGCCGGCGACCGGAACAGATCTGCGCCGACTTCGCACCATTTGCCCTCTTCTTCCGATACTGAAATCCACAGAGGCAGAGCACATCTCACCGGCTTCCGAGACGGCGTACGCTGAAACGGCACGCTCCGTCCACAGAAGCGAGTCGACGAATGTCCGATCCCGTTGTGCTGCCATCCGCCGACCCCGACCCGCGCCGCTGGAAGGCCCTCATCTTCATCTGCCTGGCGCAACTGATGGTGGTGCTCGACGGCACCGTGGTCAACATCGCGCTTCCGGACGCCAAGGCCGATCTCGGTATCAGCACCGCCAATCAGCAGTGGGTCATCACCGCTTATGCCCTGGCGTTCGGTGGCCTGCTGCTCTTCGGTGGCCGCATCGCCGATCTGTGGGGTCGCCGGCGTGCCTTGATGACCGGGTTGGTCGGCTTCGCGTTCGCGTCCGCACTGGGCGGTGCCGCGGTCAACGAGGCGATGCTCTTCGGTGCCCGGGCATTGCAGGGCGCCTTCGGTGCGTTGCTGGCCCCGGCCGCACTCTCGTTGCTGACCGTGATGTTCACCGCCCCGCAGGAGCGGGCCCGCGCCTTCGGCATCTTCGGGGCGATCGCCGGTGGCGGTGCCGCGGTGGGTCTGCTGCTCGGCGGTCTGCTCACGCAGTTCCTGGACTGGCGCTGGACCATGTACATCAACGTGGTGTTCGCCGTGGTCGCCCTGTTCGGGGCGATCGTCGAGATCAAGGAGCCACCTCGCGCTGACGACCACACACCCCGACTCGACATTCCGGGCGTGATCCTGGGTGGCGCCGGACTCGCCCTGGTGGTGTACGGATTCAGTCGGGCCGCCGAGAAGGGGTGGGGCGACACGGGCACCATCTCCTGCCTGATCGCCGCGGTGGTGCTGTTGGCGGCCTTCGTCTTCTGGCAGACCCGCAGCCGGCATCCGCTGCTGCCATTGCGCGTCGTCGCCGACCGGGCACGCGGCGGCGCGTATCTGAGCGTCGCGTTGGCCGTGATCGCGATGTTCGGGTCGTTCCTGTTCCTCACGCTCTACATGCAGGTGGTACACCACTACTCGCCGCTGAGTGCCGGCGTCGCCTTCCTCCCGATGGTCGTCGGCATGCTGGTGGGCTCCACCCAGATCGCAGCGCGGCTGATCACCCGCGTCCCCCCGCGGTATCTGCTGGTGCCCGGTGCGTTGCTCGGTGCCTGCGGGATGCTGCTGCTGAGCCAGATCTCGGCGGAGTCCACCCGGTACTGGAGTGTGGTGTTCCCTGCACTGCTGCTACTCGGCGCCGGCATGGGCACCGTGTTCATGACCTCGATCAACCTCGCCACCTACGGGGTGGAACCCCGCGATGCCGGTGTCGCCTCGGCGATGGTCAACACCTCCCAGCAGGTCGGTGGCGCGGTGGGCACCGCACTGCTCAACACCATCGCCGTCAACGTGGCCGCCGCCTACGTCACCGACCACATCTCCTCGGTCCACGGGCCTGCCGACGTCGCGGCGCTCCAGGCGGAGGCGATGGTGCACGGACAGAGCATCGGGTTCTACGTCGCCGCGGCGATCCTGGCCGGGGTGGCACTCGAGGCGGGTGTCCTGATCAATGTGCGCAGGCCGATCGGCGCACCCGATGAGCCCGAGCAGGCCACAGCGGCGCCGGTGGTCTGACCTTCCCCGCGACCACCGGCCCCACGTTTGATCCCCCGGTCACCCGGCGTGCTGCGCCAGATAGCCGGCACGGGCGCGATCGGGATAGCTGTTGGTGAAGTGCACCATCCAGACCATCAGCCCGATCGGGACCGCCCAGTTGAGGAAGAAGTCCACCAGGTGAGCACTGTCGGTTCCGGTCGCATGGGCGTCGAACACGGTGACGAGGACTCCCGACACACCGATCAGGGTGATCACCACACCCCATGCCGCGGACAGGATCAGGTTGATCCGGCGGAACAGCGGCGAGTCCCAGAACTCACGGGGCGTCGACCGCTTGGCGTACTCGGCGGTGAACGGACGGACCGGCGACGACACCAGCAGTGTCAGGCCCAGGATCACCCCGACCAGCGGACGCCCCCACTCGTACAGCCAGTCATCGACGGCGTGGTCGCCGATGAAGCCGACCACGGCGATCACCCCGAACAGGACCAGCGAGTAGATGTCCATCTGTGTGGGGCCGCCGGTGCGGCGGTTGTAGATGATGAACGCGAGGCTGATCGTCGCCGACAGCAAGGCACTCCAGGCGACACCGTCGGCGGCCAGCCGTGAGGCGACGATGGCGAAGGCGATCCAGGGGATGAAGCCGGCGAAGATCGCCAGCGGGTTGAGGTTCTTGTCTTTCGTGTCGGACATGACTTCTGATCACTTCCTGGACGGAATACGCGGTGGGCGTTTCTATTTGACGATGTTGTGTGGGACGAGGTCACCGATGTTCATCGGGGGGAGTACGCGCACCCCCACCATGATCGCGTCGCAGACCAGGGCCGTCGGTGCCCCGGTTGTACACACATAGTTGTCGAGCTTGTCCCAGTTGTCGCAGAAACCCTCGAAGCAGTAGGTCAGGCCGTCGCGCGACTCGCTCCACGGTGGGCCGCTGGGCTTCGGCTGGTCGACGTGATCGGCCGCCGCGGTGCCCGCGGTGGCGGCGGCACCGAGGACGGCGAGGACGGCGATCCCGCCGAAGGTCAGTGCTCGTACCGCGTTCTTCTTCATGATGTCTTCTCTCGACGTGGTGGATCGATCTGCTGACTTGATCCTGGTCGGATGAGTGAGGCAAGACATCGGCGTGATCGCGTAGATTTTGCTGCCACCCGCATCCCGCCCACCAGGATCGTCCACGGTGGGGCACTTCCCTCGGCACGGGTCACTCGCCAGGATGCGCGAGCCAGGGTCAGGGGAGTCCATGACGGTGCCGACCATGCCGAGAAGTGCCGACGAGGTCGCCCCGCGGTGGTTGGCCGCGGAAAGGCCGTCCTCGACAGGGTGCGCCAGATGCTGCTGGGTCCGATTCCGGTGCTCGCCGTCAGGGTGCACTACGTGGAGTAGGTACATCGTGCGGGTGATCATGTCGAGCTGAACCGGTCACCGGGTCATCCGGAATCCCTGACTCACGTGAGGACGGTTTCCGAAGCCCGACGACGATCTCCGACGTCCGTCACGTGCCGACGATGGGCGAGGATCGCTGCACCCACCGTGAGTAGGCCCGCGACCAGGAAGACCCCCGCCAGGTGAACGTGGGTGAGCACGAGTGCGCCCGCCACCGCACCGAGCGCCATGGCGAGAACGGCCGCCAGACGCCGGTCGCGCAGTGAAGTGGATTCGCCTGCGAGCATCACCAGGGTGGAGGTGACGACAACCGTCGTCATGTCTTTGACGTTCGCCCGCCGCGCCAGATACGCCTGGTTTCCCATGGCGAAGGCGCTGGCGGCCGCTTCGACGATCTGCGCTGAGGTGTGGTGCACGGTCAGTGCGGCGATGGCGCAGCCCGCGAAGATGACCGTGTTCGCCGCCAGGCACCAGGAGTTGCGGCGGGTCCAACCGGCCGGTTGGTCACGGAGGAATGTCCGTGTCACGTATGCCGCCGCGACAAAGGTACCCAGTGCGACGGTCGGCCCGAGCACGGGCAGGCCATCGGTACCTGAGGCACCCATGCCGAGGATGACGACGTTTCCGGTCATATTGCCCACAAACACCTTGTCGAGCCCCAAGTACCCTGCGGCATCCACCATCCCGGTTACAAACGTCAGGATCATCATCACGGTCAGATACAC
Organism: Gordonia sp. NPDC003376; assembly: GCF_053589235.1. Classification (NCBI taxonomy): domain Bacteria; kingdom Bacillati; phylum Actinomycetota; class Actinomycetes; order Mycobacteriales; family Gordoniaceae; genus Gordonia; species Gordonia sp. NPDC003376. The sequence goes on from NZ_JBSFRM010000014.1 coordinate 62,085, forward strand.
CCGGTCAGGATGGTCCGTCGCTGATCGTGGAAATCTCATCGGACGCGGACATCCTCGTCGATCGACACCTGGGCGAGTTCGGCCAGTTTCAGGTCGGCGTACGGAGCTCCGAGGACGCTCAGGCCGACGGGTTTGCCATCGCCACTGTGCAGGAGGGGAATCGAGACGGCAGGCAGACCCGCGACGCTGGCCAGGGTGGTCAGTCGAAGTGTGGCGGTGCGAAAGATGCTTCGAAACCGTACCGAGCTCGTTCGGCGTGGTGCCCCATCGGGAGAGGTCGGAAGGACCAGGTAGGCATTGCGAGTGAGTTCGGTGAGGAACGACCTCGCCTCGGTGAGGCGGGCATGGGCGGCCGCAGTTTGCTCGGCGGTCACTTCGGCCGCTGTCCGGAAGCGTTCGGCCACGCCATCCGAGAGTGCGTGCGGATGCTCGGTTATCCACGCGCCGTGCTGCTTCCAGGCTTCGGCGCCCTGCACCACGCGGAACGCTCTCATCCAGCTGTCGAGCGTCGAGGGATCGATGTCGACGGCGGTGACCGGGGGGAAGACCCCCTGTGCGGTCAACCGGTCCACATGATGGTGGAAGCTGGACCGGACTTCGGGGGCTGCGATGGAATTCAGTGCCGGCACGGTGAGGGTAGCGACGGCTGCACCCGGCGACGCCGATGGTACGAGCAGACCACAGGCCCGGACCAAGACGTCCGGGTCTGCCGCAAGGAGTCCGACGGTATCGAAGCTCGGCGCCAGCGGCAGCATTCCGGCGGTGCTGATTGCCGTATGGGTGGTACGCAGTCCGAAGAGACCTTGCAGTGAGGCCGGGACGCGGATCGAGCCGGCGGTGTCGGACCCGAGCCCCAGCTGAGCGTGACCGGCGGCGACGGCACTGGCCGAACCACTCGAGGATCCCCCGGGTATCGAGTCGGGGTGGGCCCGGTTCGGTGGTGTGCCGTAGTAGTGATTCATCCCGTCGAGGCTGTAGGCGAACTCGTCGGTGCGGGCAATACCCGTCACGTGGGCGCCTGATGCCAACAGGATGGCGAGAGCGTCGGCGGACTCCTCGGCGACCGGGGCTTCGGCAAGCCATGTCGGATTGCCCGCACCCACCGGGAATCCGGCGACAGCGAACACGTCCTTGACCGCCATGCCCACGCTGCTGAGCGGTCCGGGTCTCGTTGCCGACATGAGCGGCGCGCCCACGCAACGCCAGATCGATGTATCGGCGGCAGCCTGCGTGGCAAAGCTGGCGGTGTGCGACGGAGCGGTCAGGTGCGCAGCGATGATCACCCACCGCTCGCCACATTTCTGCCAGACCTGGGTCTGGTAGCCGCGCAGGTCGATGCGGTCGGGGGCATGTGTCACCGCAGCGATCAACACGGTGTCAGCTGCGATCGTCCGGGCGTGGGCATGCAGGATCTGCCGGGTGGCGGGATGTGCTCTACTCGAGCGGAATTCGGTGATCTCCTGATGTCCGACGAGCATGCGTGTGCCATCGACTCGCAGGGTGTGTGCCGAATCCTCGAACAGTGCCCCCATCGCCGCCACATCATCACTGAGCAGGGCGTCGTCGTAGCGCCAAAATGCCTCCAGGACATCTGAATCAACGGAGTTCTGCAGGGTCACGGGTGGTCGCATATGTCAGATCCTCGTGGGAATGGTCAACTGGGCCGCCGGGCGGACGAAGGTCTGTCGACCATGTTTGAGGCCCCACCGTGGTGGGCTGAGCCGGGCTATTGCATCGGCAGCGGTGTCTGCTTCGAGGCAGATGAGGTCGGCCACCGATCCCGGCGCAAGTCCGTACTCGGACAGGTGCATGAGGTCCGCGGCGGAGGTGGTGACCAGTTCCAGGCACCGGTGCAGCTGAGCGGGGCTCGCCTGGTGGGTGATGTTGGCGTAGAGATTGGCCATCCTCAGGAGCGAGCCGTCGCCATAGGGAGTGAATGCATTCAAGACGTTGTTGGTGGCGATCGAGCAGGCAATACCGCGGTGGAGGAGCGGATCGAGGGAAAGCACCCCCCGAGGCCGGGCAGCATCGGCAACGCGACCCATCAAGAACAGATCGGTGGCCGGAAGGACGGTGAAGCTGATACCCGCCTCGGCGACGAGATCACTGAGTCGTTCGCGTTCGATCAAGGGGAGCAGCGACATCTGGGTGACATGTCCGACGGTGACCCGGCCCTGCATCCCGGCCGCAATGGTCCGTCGACACGTGTCCTCGAGCTGCATGCCCTCGACCGTCTCGGCGAGGTCGAGGTGCAGATCGATGTCCACGCCGAAGTCACGAGCGAGCTCGAACACACGATCGAGCTGGCCGCCCGGATCGGGATCGGCGTACGGCGCGCCGCCGATCACGTTCGCGCCTTCGTGGAGCGCACGCACGAGCAACTCGTCGCCCTCGGGGGAGTTGGTCAGGCCTTCCTGTGCGAAGACACAACACTGGATGTCGACAGCCCATCGGTAGTCTGCCGCGAGTTGGCGGATCGCTCGCCAACTGCGCAACTCGACCGTGGAATCGACTTCGACCTGGCTGCGGATGTACATGGTTCCCTGTGTGATGCATTCCTGCAGAGTGCGTTCGGCCCGCGCATAGATGTCGTCCTCGGTGAACGCTGCCTTGATGCGCCCCGTCTCGCTGATGGCCTCATGCAGAGAACCAGTGGCAAGATGACACCGGTTCGCGGTCCGGGACTTGTCGAGATGCAGGTGCGTGTCCACAAGTCCTGGAATCACCAGCAGTCCATCGGCCTCGATGTTCTCGTGGGCAGCGCCCAGTGATGGAGCGATGGCGACGATCTTGCCGTTGACGATTCCGATGTCGTTGAGCACACCGAGGTGGGTACCCGGGGTTTCGGGGAGTTTGACACGACGAATAGCTGTGTCGTACATGGCGTTCTCATCTCTGTGGTCCGGAGGCGGTGGTGGTGGGTCGGCTACGGGCAGTCCCAGCGGCCGGTGAATCGGTGACCGCGAGCAGCCCCCGGATACGACTGCGCCACGTGGCCGGGAGATCACCGCGACTCACCGCATCGACGCCGACGGCGAACAAGATGATGAGCCCTTGCACGATCGACTGCCAGTAGGCGTTGATGCTGTTCTGGTTGAACAGATTCTGGAGCACGGCGAGCAGCGCCACCCCAGAGAGTGCCTGCCAGATCGCGCCTTCACCTCCCAGGAGTGACACGCCGCCGATGAGGGCGGCGGCGATGACCTGGAGTTCGATTCCGTCACCGATGTTCGCCTGACCGGACCCGACTCGGCCGACATAGAGGACACCTGCGGCAGCAGCGGCGATTCCGGTGATCACATAGGTCCAGATCCGAACACGATCAACGGGAATGCCGGAGAGATAGCTCGCGCTCTCATTGCCGCCGGTGGCGTAGAGCGACTGACCGTAGGTTGTTCGCGTGAGGACGAACGTTGCCACAACCGCCGTGCAGATGAGCAGCAACAGCGGCACCGGGAGCGGGCCGATCGATCCCGACGCGAGCCACGAGAGCAGCGATGAATCGGTGGTGTAGGTTTCGCCATCGGAGATGAGCAGGGCCGCCCCTCCGACGATCAGAGACATTCCCAGCGTGGCGATCAGTGGGTTGATCTTGATCTTGGTCACAGCAAGGCCATTGGCGAGACCGATGCCGGCACCGACCATGAGGGCCACCACCATCGCCACACCGGCATGCTGGGTCTGCGCCACCGAAGCGCTGACCGTGGCGCCCAACGCGTAGGTGGCACCGACCGACAGATCGAAGCCACCGCCGATGAGACAGAAGGTCATCGCCATGGCCATCAGGGCGACCGGAGCCCATTGCTCTACGATGTTGGCGAGGTTGGTCGGCGACAGGAAGTCACTCTGCACCGAGGCCAGGATGACGACACAGACCAGCAGGACCAGGATCCCGTAGCGATTGAACGTCGGTCCCGTGCGTCCGGAGGTCAGCGCCCTTATCGATCCCGCTGCCGTCGATCCTGCTGCGCTGTTGAGAATGTTCATGAAATCGTCTCCGCCGGTGATGAGTGTGATTGGTGGTGTCCCCGTATGCCGAGCATTGCGTTGTAGACGGCCGATTCGGCGTCGGTGGCGTCGGTGTCGGGGACGATCAGCTGTCCCTGCCACATGACCAGCACGCGATCGCAGAAGGCGAGAAGGTCATCAGTCTCCTCCGAGGCGATGATCACTGCGGCTCCCGCGGCCGCTGCGGCAGCGATGACGTCGAAGATCTCGGCCTTGGCACCTACGTCGATACCGCGCATCGGTTCATCGATGAGAAGGATTCGAGGCCGGGTTCCGAGGAGTTTGGCCAGCACCACCTTCTGCTGGTTTCCACCGGACAGCGTCCGGGTCCGGACTCCGATCTTGGCCGGAGCCAGTTGGACCGCCGCGGCCAGGTCCGCCACCCGTGCCGCTGACCTCTTGCGCATCCGGACGATCCCGGCCGCAGCGATCGATCGTCGCGCGGGAAGCAGGACGTTCTCCGACGAGGTCATCCCCAGGATGAGGCCTTGCGTCCTACGGTCTTCTGGTGCCAGTGCGATGCCATGGTCCTGAGCCTTTGCCGGCGAGGCCGGCCACGTGACCGGTCGGCCATCGATATGCATCGTGCCGTGATCTGGAGGCCACCCCGCCAGAAGTCTGAGGAAGGAGCTGCGCCCGGACCCGACCAGGCCCGCAAGTCCCACGATTTCTCCCGCACCGACACCGAAGTGGTCGATATTGACGTGTGCGGAACGGACGCCGGTGACCGCGAGGCGAGGGGCAACCCGAGAACCGGCACCGTGTCGCTCGTGGCCCCGAGCACCGTCCGTGCTGCGCCGCTGAACCTGTACAACGGCGCGGCCGACCATCGCTTCGACGAGCCGGGCGTGGTTCAGTGCCCCCACCGGCGCCGTGGTGATCCGGCGACCACAACGCATCACCGTCACGGCATCACAGATCTCGAGTACCTCGTCGAGATGGTGGCTGATGTACAGGACCGCGGCGCCGCGGCCCTTGAGCGAGGTGATCGTGCGTAGCAGGGTCGCGCGCTCGGACTGTCCGAGCGCGGCAGTGGGCTCGTCGAGCACGAGGATGCGAGCATTCCGCTGCAGTGCCCGGACGATTTCGATCTGCTGTTGGGTGGCAACGGACAAGGACCCGCACACACCCCGGTCGGGAAGGTCGAGATTCAGTTCGCGACCCAGCAAGCTGAACCGCTTGTTCATTTCTCGCCGGCGCAGTACTCCGAATCGACACAGCGGTGCACCAAGGAAGGCGTTCGCGGCCGGTGACAGGCGTGGCACCAGGCTGGGCTCCTGGTGGACCGCGACAATTCCGGCGGCCAGTGCGTCTCGGGGCCCGTGGAAGGTGACATGCCGTCCGTCAACCCGGATCGATCCACCGTCGGATCCGACTGCACCGGTGAGCAGCTTGATCAATGTCGACTTGCCCGCCCCGTTCTCGCCGACGAGGCCATGGATCTCGCCCGGTCGCAGATCGAGATCGACACCGTCGACGGCACGCACGCCGGGATACTGTTTGACCATGCCACGGGCCGACAGGACCGGGTCCGACTGCGCTTCGCGCGTACTCGCCGGTGCAGACATCAGCCGACGCTCCAGACCGCGGTGAAGCCGTCGGCGTTCGCGGCGGTGATGACCGGATCTCCGCCGTTGAACATCGGGTCTTTGAGCACGTTGTAAACGTGCGATGCCGCATCCCATCCCGGCACATTCACGGGCTGCCCCTTGATCGTCTGGATGGCGGCCTGGACTGCACGGGTGGACTCTTCGACCGGCAAGCCCGCGATGTCCGCATACGCGTGACCGGACTTGATCATGTCGACCACCGTCGACGAACCGCCCAGCGAGATGATCTTGATCGATCCGAGCTTTCCGTTGTCGACCAGCCACTTCACCGACGGCGCTGCAGAGTTGTCGTCGCCGTACACGATCGCGTCGATATCGGGGTGCGACTGGAGGATGTCCTGGGTTGCGGACAGCCCTTGTGCGGAGTCCCAGTTTCCGGGAACCGTTGCCGCCACCGTGATGTCAGGATGAGCATTGAGTGCGTTGGCGAACGACCTCGACGTGAGCTGGACGATCGAGCTCTCGCTGGGGCCGGGGACGTAGGCGACGTGGCCGCCCTGTGGCAGGGCTTTGGCGGTGTACTCGGCGAACAGCCTTCCCGACTCCGCCTCATCTCGCCCGAAGAATCCCAATGTTCCTGGTGTGTAGAGGTTTTCGAGATCACCGCAGATCGGCGTGTTGTATATCGCCACCACCATCGTCTCGGCGGCATCGGTCAACGACTTGCACACCGTCTGCCCATCGATCGATTCCACGACCAGTGCCTTGTACTTGCCGCTGGAGACGGCGTCCTGGATCTGGGTCAGTTGCTTCGCCGAGTCGAAGTCAGCGCTGAACACATCCATGGCGACACCCTCATCATCGGCCACCTTCTTCGAGGCATCGGTTGCAGACGTGAGGTAGGAGTTGCTCAGCCCCATGGTGAAGTACGCGATTCGGGCTGAGGAATCGCTTCCGGTGTCGCCGGAGCATGCGACAAGTGCCGAGCCGAGCGAGAGTGTGAGGACCGCTGCGGCTGTGGCCAGCAGTCTGCGTGGATTTCTGGAATTGGGCATGACAAGGCCTTTGATCTGGCGAGTGGGGGTTCTTCGCAAGCGATGCACGGGGCATCGGGCGCCGACCTCGAGGGCCGGCACCTGCTGCCGGGTCGTGCGGGAATGTGCTGGCAGTGCGCCGAGGAAGACGGCGCCTGTCACATGGCTGTGTATCCGCCGTCTACGGGCAGTGCGACACCGGTAACGTAGGACGCGCCTGGTGACGCGAGATACTCAGCTGCAGAGGCAATTTCGTCAGGGGTACCCAAACGCCTCATGGGTGTGCGCGCCGCGACCTGCTGTGCGTTGTCCGGACCGGACTGCGTCATGATCGTGGTATCCACACCACCGGGGTGTAACGAGTTGACCCGGATGTTGTCCGCGACGTGTGCAGCTGCCACATGTTTGGTCAGCACGGTCACACCACCCTTGCTGGCGTGGTACGCGGCGCCACCTTCGGCGCCGACCAGACCCCAGATCGAGGAGATGTTGATGATCGATCCGCCGCCGTGGTCACGCATGGTCGGTATGACCGAACGCATCCCCAGGAACACGCTGGTCAGATTGAGCTCGATGGTCCTGTTCCAGCGTTCCAGGTCCTCGTCGAGGATCGGGGTACCGTTGTAGATGCCGGCGTTGTTACACAACACGTTCGGCGGACCGAAGCGGTCCGAACACCGGGCGATGACCGTCGCCCAGTCGGCTTCATCGGCGACATCGTGGGTGATGAAGCCGACCTCGAGACCCTCGGCTGCAAGAGAGGAGGCTGTCCGTGCGCCTTCAGCGAGAATGTCGGTGATCATCACCCGAGCACCCTGACGGGCGAACCTGCGTGCAACGGCCGCTCCGATACCGTTTGGGCGGCCGGCGCCGGTGACTATCGCAGTTGCTCCGTGTAGTGGTCCGGTCACGGGCCCTCGCGCGGTTCGAGGATCTTGTTGATCCGGAAGATGTTGTCCTCGGGGTCGGTCAGCACTGCCTGATACCAACCGTATCCGGTTTCGTACGGACCCTTGATCAGGGTGGCACCTGCGGTGACGGCCACTCCGACGAGACGATCGACCTCCTCGACCGAGTGGGTTTCGAAGTTCAGCAGAAATCCAGCGCCGGACTGATCACGATAGGCTTCCAGTTCGAGGACGTCATAGACCTCGGGTGCAAGAAATCCCAATGCGCTCGCACCGGTCGAGTAGCCACAGAACACCGAATTCCGCATGTACTCGATCTCGTTGAGCCCGAAGAGTTCCGAGTAGAAACGAGGAAGATCTTCGAGGTTTCTGGCGAAGATGTTCACCCAATTCAGCGTGGGATTTGATTGGCTGGCGATGGTCACGCGATGTCTTCTTCCACGATCTGTTGCTGCGCGAATTTCATGGCAAGATATTCGCCATTGCGGATAGGGGCGTACTTGGCGGGCTGCGTGTCGCTCTTGCAGGTCGGCAGGCACTCGATGACAGCGTCGTAGTTCGGCTGGAAGAAGAACACGATCGAGATTCGATCATGGTTGGCGGCCTCGTCGCGGGCTGGATTGACCACGCGGTGCATCGTGGATACCCAGGCATCATTGGTCCAGCGGGCCAGCGAGTCACCGATGTTCACGACGAACGAGTCCGGGATATAGGGGACATCGACCCAGTCGCCGGCCTTGTTCAGGACCTGTAGCCCACCCGATCGCACTTCTTCCTGCCACAACACTGTGAACGCGGTGTAGTCGGTGTGTGCGCCGGTGCGCAGCTGCCCCGGCAAGGCTGGTATTTCCTGCTTCGGATACCGGTTGACGCGCATGATGCTCGTGTGTTTGTCGGTCTTGGGCAGGAAGTAGTCGGGATCGAGATTCAGTGCGGAGGCGAACACCGTGCCGAGCAGGTGTGCCGTGTTGCTCATCGTCGAGAACATCTCGGTGAGTTCGGTTTCCAGTGCCGAGGGACGCGCCGGCCACACATTGGGCGCAAAGGTCGCGCCGGCCGATTCCACACTGAAGTACGGGTCGTCGTGGGGAACGTTCGAGGGGCCGACATCGAAGAGTTCTTTGAGATCTGGTGGCGCGGCTTCGTCCTCGAGCTGAGCCAGCGCCTCCGTACCGAAGCCGCTGTATCCACGAATGTGCGACGGGTCCGGGCGCGCGGCCAGGAGCTTCTCCTCATCGGGAAGTGCGAAGAACTCCTTGCTGGTGTCATAGACCCGCCGGATCTGATCGGGCCCGACACCGTGACCGGTGATGATGAGGAATCCGATGTCGCGGCAGGCGCGGTCCACGTCTGCGGCGACCCGTCTGCGGTCGGCATCGGTGCCGTCGCGAAACGCGGATATGTCGATGAGGGGAACATCGAGAAGTGTCATGGATCTACACCTTTCGGGGTTGGGTGAAGCTACGTCTGGTTCTGGGTTCTGATGAACAGCTCTCGGAGGTGGTCACCCGACGTCGTCGGCGGATATTTGGCGGGTTCTCCCGGTACCACGCACGACGGAATGGCTTCGATCACGGCGTCGTAGTTGGGATTGTGAAAGAAGATCAGGGACTGCCGTCGGCTGGTGGGGCCCTCGCCGAGGGGTGGGTTCACGACTCGATGCAGGGTGGACACCCACTGGTCATTGGTCCAGCGCGCGAGAAGATCACCGATGTTGATGATGAAACAGTTCGGAACGATGGGCACATCGCGCCATTCGGCGGCGGCATTGCACACTTGCAGACCCCCGGGCGAGTCTTCGGTCGCCAGAATGGTCAGACTGCCGTAGTCCGAGTGCGCACCGGCGCGAATCTGGCCTGGCTCGGGCGGCGTCACCGGCGCAGGATAGTTGCGCACCCGCAGTCGGCTGATGTGTCGGTCGATTCGGCTGTCGAAGAAGTGCTCATCCTCGCCGAGGGCCAAGGCGAATGACCGCATGAGCGCTGCAGCGAGATCCGACATCGCCCGGTAGTACGCGGTCCAGATCTTCTCGAAGCCCTCGGGTTGCTCGGGCCAGATGTTGGGTGCGAAGTGCTGTCCTGCTGCGTCCGAGGTGGAGTAGGCCGGCGGTGGGATGTCGACCGGGCCGATCATCATGCTCTCGTTGAGATCTCCGGCGGTATAGGCGGCGTCGCGCGAGCGGCCGATCGATTCTCCTGCCACACCCACATACCCCCGGGACACATCGGGAGCGGGCCGTCCGACGGCCCGCTTGGCATCGATGGGAAGCTCGAAGAACCGCCGCGAGATGTCCCGCGTGTTCTCGATCAGTTCGGTGTCGACGCCATGTCCACGAATCACCAGAAAGCCGATGTCCCGGCATGCCTGATCCACCTCTTTCGCTACCCGGCGTCTCTCCACTTCCCCTCCTTTCAGAAAGGGTTCGAAATCGATGACCGGCACGTCGAGCAGTGTCATGTCAGTTGCCTTCCAGAGTGTTGTCGGGGTTGACGGTGCAGAAGGAGAGGTCGGGTGCCCAGTTCTCGATCAGCGGAGCGAAAGCCTCTGCGGGACAAACCATGTGTGTCCCGATCACTCCGTCGACCACCTGGGTCACCTCGAGATCTCCGGCCATGCTCAACCACAGCAGGGACTCCTGGGACGACTGTCCACAGCCCTCGAACAGGGTCAGGGTCTGCGCCGTTGCCAGTCGAGCCGAACGTCCGAGGTCACGATCGAGACCACAGATGACCAGTTTGTCGTTCGACAGCGCCACCGGTCCGCTGACGCGCCCTTCGGTGGCCCCGCTGGGCACCAGCGAGAGCCTCACTGTCGCCGTCAGGGGGGCCTCGAGCGCAGTTGAGGCTATCTCGCCATTGCCTTGCACGAAATGGGGGTCGCCGACATAGAACAGCGCACCCTCGACCTGTATCGGCAGAAACAGTGTCGAGCCCTCGGTGAGGTACGTCAGGTCGAGGTTTCCACCGAAGGAACCGGGCGGACCGGAATGCGGCCGTTCGTTTCCGGGTTGGGCGACACCCATGATTCCCAGGAAGGGTTCCAGGGCGACATCCGGGAACCCGGGCATGGCCGCGAACTCCCGGTGATCGCGTGCGGTCACGTGCACGACCTCATAGGACAACTCCCGGGGGGTGAACGACCGCAATGCCGGCTCAGCCGCGAAGATGTCTTTGTAGTGGCGGTTCGATACGACTCCGTAGTCACACCGTCGGTGCAGTGAGACGACGTCGATTCTGAGTAGATCTCCGGGCATTGCTCCCCGGACTGCGACTGGTCCGGTCACGAAGTGTGGGCCGTCGGCAATCGGGTCGCGGTCAAGATTCTGCGCGCACTCGACCAGGTCTGGAAGGACGTCGGTCAGGCCGTGACGTGCAAAGAAGCCCAACGGATCCGAGCCCTGATCGGGAAGGGCGCCCTCGTGGCTGAGGGTGTCGAGCCGGAGCAGGTCTCCGGAGTTCACAGTCGCAACCGGAGAGTCGGACGGCGCGGGCAACCGGCCCCACATCACCGTGTCGGATGTTGCGCGCACATGCCCGACCATGTCGGCGAGCGCGGCGTTCGTGTGGGCCGCGGTCAATGCCGGGCCTCCCTCGGAATGGTCATGACAGGAACATTGCACCTCGTACGTTACCCGGTCGTATCGATAGGTTTCGAGTTTGTAAACCATCGAATCGACTGTCTCGTCTGTATTTTCGGCTGAACCGACCCGAACCGGACCGAGCCGCCGGCGGTCGGTCGTGTACCGACTCGTACTGCGTATGACAGTTGGCCGACGTGATCGGCGCCGTCCTCCGGACCGACGACCGAAGGGATGTCACCCGAACGGCTTCGACGTGCCCGCAGATCTGTTTCATGCCCACACAAGTCGCCCGCCAGCTGGTCACCACCGGGCCCGCCACCGCTCAAGTACGCACTGATCACCGGAATATCAAGTCACACTTCTTTTTTCGAGCACGCTGCCCGTCATTGCCGAGCTATCCTCCACGAGGGCACGAGACCGAGGAGGACATCTGGCGGCCCTGACATCACACATGGTCCGATCTGCCGGTGATCCACAACGGCCCCAGCCAGGTATCGGACTTGCACGCCACGCGGGTCACGACAACCCTCGAGATTCTCGCGGCCAGTGGTCGGTTATGTTGGGTGGACAGCCCGTCGGCTTCGGTTGATCGGGCAGCGTTCAATCTGGGTGAAGGAGTCTGACGGTGAGTAGCGACGACCGGGAAGTCGAGCTGCTGCAAGCGTTGGGCGAGTCGATCCGAAGCCGGCGCAAGTCCCAGGGACTCACCCTCAAAGATCTCGAGCGCTCCACCGGGCTGACACACTCGTTTCTCAGCAAGATCGAACGCGGGTTGGCCCGACCGAGCATGCGATCACTGACGAGCTTGGCGGACACGCTGGGCACAACGGCGCACTCGCTCATGGCGCTCAACGGTGGTGCCGATGACCGAGTGGGGATGATCCATGGCGCGAGTGGGATAGAAGTGCCACACGGCGGAGGTATGGCCCGAGCTCTGGTCCGGGGGTCATGGCCGTTTGTGCCGGTTGAATATCGCTCTGGACCAACCGAGTTCGGAGACTACTTCACTCATCCCGGCGCAGAGGTGATGTACGTTGCCTACGGTCACTGCGAGATGGAGGTGGCCGGACATGGTGTGTTCGACTTACATGGCGGCGACGCCCTCCAGTACGGCTCTGGACTCAGGCACCGATGGCGCCAGGTGACCCGCGAACCGATCTGCGTTCTTCTGATCCAGGAGAACGTGGACAGCCGCGAGCCTGCGCTCAACCAGCAGCCGCCCCAATTCGTCGCCGGGCAAGTCTGAGGTGCGCAGAAGAGTTTCGGACTCCCTGCCGAACACGCATCCGCCGAGACGCCGGATGTGACCCCCGAATGGAGACCGGGTAGAGGCGGTGAATATCGCCTCTATCACCTCGTTTTGGACCCGAGGGCGCCCCGGACTCGGCATTCCACCCAAGCGCTCCCACGGTGGAAAGGCAGCGATCACGGCTCGACACCGGTGATTGCCGCGGCATGATCGGCGCGGGTCCACCCAAGCCCTCATCACCCAAGACTCGGCAGCCCCGATCGCCAGTTCACGCCATGCTTGGCACTGATACGCACCCCGTCCGCCATCGGTCTCACGCCGCTCACCGCACAGAGTCCGCCAACACCGAGTTGCGATGCGGGGTCTTACACAGGGTCACCGACGGCATGGCCCATCGCGACGAACGTATCGCCCCGGGCATCCCACGGGGGGTCGTCCGGTGCCGGGTTCAGTCGAACTCGATCGCGATGTCGCTGCCCTGCGGGGTGACCTGGCAGGTGAGTAGGTAGCCATCGTCGATGTCCTCGGGTTCGAGGGCTATTCCGTTGCCGTGGTCGACTTCTCCCGCGGTCAGCCGAGCCACACACGACCCACGATCGCCTTCGCGGCACGAGTACGGGGCGTCGATGTCGGTGGCGAGCAGAGCGTCGAGGAGCACCGTGTTCATCCCACACCGGACTGTCTGCACGGTTCCGTCGATCGACACGCTGACCTCTACGCCAGCGCTCTCATGGTGTGCGGCAAGGATGAACCGATCGCCGGTCAGCGAGACATGTCGCTCGACGTGGATACTGTCGTGGGGCACTCCCCGGTCACACACGACCTGTTCGACGAGGTCTATGACCGGCGCTGGACCACAGATGACGGCTTCACCGGTTCCGTCGGTGATGACGTCGCCGACAGCGGCCGGCAGCCCGCGTTCGGATTCGAGCCAGTGGACAACGGTCAGTCTGTCGGGTACCGAAGTGCCAGATCGTCGACTCACGGTCCCGGTTGGCGTACAACAACGTGACCGGACCGTCGTGTTCTCCGAGCGCCGATCGGAGGATCGACATCACCGGAGTGATGCCACTGCCGGCGGCGAATAGGTGCAGCGGATGATCCCAGGCATGCGGCGTGAACACACCCGATGGCGGGATCATGTGCAACGTCAGGCCGGCGGTGGCGTTGTCGCCGACTGGCGGGATTCAACGTGTCCAGGATCAGGGTCAGGTCCCAGGACACGCCCCGTCCACGGTCACGGTCTTTTGGGCGAGCGAGTCGGCGAGTATCCGAATCATGACCGCTGCCACCAACATCAACACCCGTCATCCGGCCGTCACGGCCGCATTCGCCACCACCATGCATCGCTGACCCGCGGACGGTTCACCCTCGGCGTCGGCCGCGGACTGCGACCACAGATCGCCGGCCTCGGCCTGGATCAGACGACCACCGCCCAACTCGAGGAGTTGGCCCATCTGATGCGACGGCTGTGGCGAGGTGAGAGGATCTCCGCGTACACCGGGCCACTTCCCGAGTATGCAACTCGACCCGACCTTCGACGAGAACATCCCGCTCGCCACAACAGCTTTCGGACCCGCCGCCCTCGCCATGGCCGGGCGGTCCTACGACGCCGTCGTGCTTCGCACCTTCTTCTCCGACGAGACCGCGGCGCGGGCGGTGCAGACCGTGAAGGAGTCGGCCGCACGAGCCGGACGCGACCCCGACACCGTGCAGGTGTGGGCGTGCTTCGCCACCGTCAGCGATGAGCTCGACGAGACGACACGGCTACGAAGGACTGTCGGGAGACCGGCCACCTACCTCCAGCTCTACGGTGACCTCCTGGTGTCCACGAACCGATGGGATCCGGTCCTCTTGACGAGGTTTCGGGATCCGACGCGGTCGCCGGTCTCTCCGGATGAGCCGACGCCGTCGGTGACACCGAGACCTTCGAACGGCTCGGTGAGGTCATCCCCGATGACTGGCTCGCATGTGCGGCCACCGGGGTTCGCGCCCAGTTCGACCTCGGCGTCGACGGCGTCATCATGCACGGCGCCCCCCGGACGAACTGGCATCGACGGTTCGTGAGTTCGGTGTGCTCTGAGCCCGGTATCCACCGGTCCTACGTACCTCTGGACTCCCCGAGCAGGAGATCCACGGTATGCCGACACAGCTGCCGCATGTGATCGATCGACATCACCGACGAGCCCATCAGCGCCTGGATGGTCAGGCCGTCGAGCAGTGCCATGAGGGTGTGGGCGCTGGTGCGGGAGGTCTCCGGGTCGGCCCCGTCGACACGATCGAACACCGCCTGCATGCGCTGCGCCCACACCTCGTAGGCGCCGTTGTGCACGTCGGCGAGGGCCTCGTCGCGCAGCGCTGCGGCCCACCACTCGATCCAGACCCGCCACGACTCCCGGGTGGTCTCGTCCGCGGGGAGGTAGGTGTCGATGAGGTCGTACAGCGTGGTCCGGACATCGGCGGATTCGTCGGCGAAGATGGCCGCGCGGCGCTCCAGCGACTGGGACGCGTTCTCCTCGAACGCCGCCCGGATCAGGTCGAGCTTGGTGTCGAAGTAGTAGTGGACGATCCCACCGGACACCCCCGCGCCCTTGGCGACGTCGGACACCCGCAGCCCCACCACACCCCGCTCGGAAAGCTGCTGCAGAGCCGACCGAAGGATCTGCTCCTTGCGAACAGCCTCCACATTGGGCCTCGCCATACTCTTCTCCTCGTGTCGTTCGTCGACGTCATGAACAGCTAAGGGTCTCGCGGCTGGTTCTGTCCCCGGGTCGAACTCGTGCCGACGCGACGACCACCAGCACCGATGCCGCCACGACGAGCGCACCTCCGACGATAGTGCGCAGATCGGGCGATTCACTCCACAACACCACGGCGAACACCGAAGCCCACACGGGTTCGAGCACCATGATGATGGCCGCCGACTCCGCACTCATCCGGGTCTGCGCCCACACCTGGGCCACGATCGCGACGCCGGCGATCGTCGCGAGGTACATCATCGCCGGCCAGTCGGCGCCCGTCGGGAGCGAGAACCCGCCGGGCAGGGCGGCGACGGTGAACACCAGACTCAGCACCGCCAGTTGCACCACCGAGATGGCGATGGCCTTCCCGGCGGTGGCCCAGCGGGCCACCCAGATGACGTGCAGCGCATAGATCAGTGCCGACAGCACCGTGAGTGCCTCGCCGATCCCGAACGACCATCCGCGGACGGCCATCGACGCGACGCCCGCCAGCGACACCGCGGCCGCGATCACCGTGACCCGTGAGGGTCGGCGTCGACGTGCGATCGCCAGCAGCATCGGGGTGAACACCACATACAGCGACACCAGGAACGAGGCGACCACGATGGATGCCCGTGACAGACCCTCGAACTGGATGAACTGCGCGAGCCCGAACAGCAGGCCGAGGACCACGCCGTGGCGGAGCTCGGGGCCCCGGATTCCCCTCACCGCCCGGGGGCACAGGGCGATCAGGATCGCCACGCCGATCGTGTACCGGACCGCGAGGTAGTCGGCGACGGGCAGTTTGTCGACGAGCTCTTTCGACATCCCGATCGAGAGCCCCCACGCCGCGGCGACGGCGACGAGCACGAGCGGTGCCGCCCATGCCGCGCCGCCGCCGGTGGGCGACGAACCCGTCAGACCTCGCTCAGCGGTTCGTCCGACCACGAGTGCCCTCCAGCACGACGTGTGTCGGATCGTCACCGGTCAGGACGAGGGCGACGTTGCTGGCCTGGACCTCGACGTAGGCGTCCATGGTGGCCTCGGAGATGTAGGCCGCGTGCGGGGTCACGATCGTCCGGGCGTGTCGGATGAGTGGATGGTCCGGGTTCGGCGGTTCCTCGGCGAGGACGTCGAGCCCGGCACCGGCGAGCCGGCCGCTGTCCAGGGCGTCGAGCACGGCCTGCTCGTCGATCAGGCTGCCACGGCTCACGTTGACCAGCATGCTGCCGGGCTTCATCAGGCCCAGCCGCCGCGCGTCGACCAGGCCGTCGGTCTCCGGTGTCGACGGCAGGTGCAGGCTCACCACGTCGGCCCGCTCGAACACCTCGTCCAGCGTGGACTGCTCGACGCCGTCGGCGCTGCCCATCGGGTCGTAGCCGACGACGCTCTCGACCAGCGGTCCCACCATGGATGCATAGGCCGCCCCGATCCGGCCGAGGCCGACCACTCCCACGGTCAGGTTGGACAGGCGCCGCATCGGCACGGTGGTGCCGTCCCACTGTCCGGCGCGGACATCGTTGTCGATCGCGACGATCCCGCGGGCGAGTGCCAGGGTGAGGGCAAGTGCGTGACCAGCGACCTCCTGGGTGGCCACACCGGCGACGTTGGTCACCCAGATGCCCCGCTCACGGCAGGCCTCGAGGTCGATCATGTCGGTCCCCACCGACTGCGCGGCAACGATTTTCACGTCCGGCAAGGCGTCGAGGATCTCGACGGTGATGGGGGAGTAGCCGAGCAGCAGTGCGTGCGCACCGGCACCCTCCCGGGCGATGACCTCGGGGTCGGCGGATCCGATGACGCGGGTGGCGACGCCGGATCGTTCGAGGATGTCGATACCCGGCCGGGGGTCGGTGTCGACGATGTCGGTGTAGACCGCGAGCGGGCGGCTGTCCACGGCGGTCATGCGCGGGCTCCTTCTCGGACGTGGATCACGGTGGGGCGGTCGGCTTTCAGGGCTTCGACGACCGCCGCGGCGACGTCGTCGGGTTCCTGCGCGCTGACGCCGTGACAGCCGACGGATCGGGCGAGGGCGACGAAGTCGGGGTGGCCGAGGTCGACGGCGTGGACGGGTTCTTCCCGGTCGGCCATCTCGTTGCGGATCTCACCGTATCCGCCGTTGTCGACGACGATGATCGGAAGGGGCAGGCGGAGTTCGGCGGCCGTCGCGAGTTCGGCCACGGTGAACATGGTTCCGCCGTCACCCTGGATCACGATCACCGGGGCGTCGGGGTCGGCCACCTTGGCGCCGATCCCGGCCGGCAACCCGAATCCGAGAGTTCCTGCGCCGGTGGGGAACAGGAAGCTTCGGGCCCGGTGCAGCGGCCAGTTGGACAGGGTGCCGTAGTAGACGGCCATCGCGTTGTCGGCGGCGATCACGGTCTCGCGCGGTGTCGCAGCGACGAGTGCATCGACCAGCGGTCCCCAGGTGGCGCCGGTGGCCCGGGCCTCGGCGGTGATCGTCGCGCGGATCTCGTCGATGGTCGTCGCGGTGTCGCGGGCCGGGAGACGTCGGGCCAGTCGGGGTGCCGAGTCGGCGATGTCGCCGAGCACGGCGACGTCGGCGGCGCGGTTCGCGTGGATCCCGGCCGGGTCGATGTCCAGTCGCACCATCGAGGAGATGGCGGGCTGTCCGTACCACCAGTCGGCCGGCGCGAGCTCGGTTCCGATCGCCACCAGCAGATCCGACGATTCGACAAGTGCTCGCACACAGGCGTGTTGGACGCCCGCACCGACGAGCAGGGGATGGTCGTCGGCGACCGCGCCCTTGCCGTTGGTGGTGGTCAGCACGGGCGCACCGATACGTTCGACGAGGGCGGCCACCTGCTCCGACGCCGAGCCCGCACCACCGCCGACCACCACGATCGGCGACTGTGCCGCGGTGATGGCCGCGGCGGCCCGCTCGATCGCGTCGTCGGTGGCGACGTGCTGTGCGGTGACCGCACGCGGGTAGTCGTCGATCTCGGCGGTCACGTCGAACAGGTCGAGCGGGATCTCCAGATAGACCGGACGCGGACGTCCGTCGATCATCTCGCCCCACAACTGGGCCACGGCAGCGGGGATCTCGGATACCCGGGACACCCGGACCGCGCGGTGCACGACGGCGGCCATCGACGCGGTCTGGTCCCGGATCTCGTGCAGCAGACCGTTACCGAAGCCCGGGTGGTTCGACGGCATCCCGGGCGAGACGAAGAACACCGGGACCGAGTCGGAATAGGCCTGTGCCGCAGAGGATATCGCGTTGAGGATGGCGGGACCGGTGGTGGTCAGGACGACGCCGGGACGGCCGGTGGAGCGTGCGTAGCCGTCGGCGGCGTAACCGGCGCCCTGCTCGTGGCGGACGAGAACGTGGCGTAGGCCATCCCGTTCCAGCGCCGAGTACGCACCGAGGTTGTGGGTCCCGGGGATGCCGAACACGGTGTCGGCTCCCTGTGCGGCGAGTGCGCGGACGAGCGCCTCGCCTCCGGTCGTGATCACAAAGTCACCTTCTTGTTGTGGTTCGAGGGGTCGGGTCGATCAGTCGAGGACACGGGAATCCTCTTTGTCCCAGGCGAGTTCGACACTCATGCCGGTTCGGATGCGGTCGTCGCCACGCCCGACGGGTGTGCGGGCGACCAGTTCCACGCCGGTGTCGGTGCGCGCCATGACGGTCTGGTCGCTGCCGAGGTAGACGCAGTCGGTGACCGTCGCCGTCACCCGGTTGAGCCCGGTGGGCACGTCGCCGGCCGCGGCGTGCACCTGCAGGTCCTCGGGTCGGATCATCAGCGCCGAGCCGTCGGCGGCGGTAGCCCCCACGGCGAGGGTCCGGCCGGTGCCGTCCTCGACGAATCCGTCACGGGTCGTCTTGCCGCTCAAGAAGTTCGACACGCCGATGAACTCGGCGGTGTAGCGGCAGTTGGGGCGCTGATAGAGGTCTTCGGGGGTTCCGAGCTGCAGGATCTCGCCGTTGCGCAGCAGGGCGATACGATCCGACATCGTCAGCGCCTCCTGCTGGTCGTGGGTGACGAAGACGAAGTTGATACCCATCTCACGGTGCAGTCGACGGATCTCGAGCTGGAGTTGCTCGCGCAGGATCTTGTCCAGCGCCCCCAGCGGCTCGTCCATCAGCAGCACCCGCGGCTTGTAGACGATCGCGCGGGCCAGGGCCACACGCTGTTGCTGCCCGCCCGACAGCTGGCTCGGGCGGCGGTCGGCGTAGTCGCCCATCTCCACCATCGTCAGCGCCTCGGTGACCAGTCCGGGGATCTCGGACTTGGCGAAGCCGTGGCGCCGCAGGCCGTAGGCGACGTTGTCGGCGATGCTCATGTGCGGGAACAGGGCGTAGTGCTGGAACATCATGCCGAGGCCGCGACGGTGCGGCGGGACACGGGTGAGGTCGACGCCGTCGACGGTGACCGATCCGGAGTCCGCCTTGACGAAGCCGGCCATGATGTTGAGCAGGGTGGATTTGCCGGAGCCGCTGGCACCGAGCAGGGTGACGAACTCGCCCTCGCGCATGGAGAGGTTCACGTCGTCGAGGATGACGGCGGGGCCGTAGGTCTTGCGGACGCGCTCGAGGTTGATGAACCCGTGGCCGGCGGTGGCGGTGGTGGGCGCGGTGAAATCGGTGGTGGTCATGTCAGGCTCCTGCGTTGGCCGAGGTCAGGCGACGAGCGCGGCGGCTCTGGATGAAGCGGAGGATCCCGCTGAGGGCGAATGCCGCGACGATGATGAGCAGAATGAGGCTCGACACCGCGGCCAGGGTCGGGTCGATCTGGATGCGGATGCCCGACCACATCTTCACCGGCAGGGTGGTCATGTCGGGCCCGGACAGGAAGATCGCGACGACGACCTCGTCCCAGCTGATGATGAAGGCGAAGAGGCCACCGGCCAGCATGCTCGGTGCGATGGCCGGCAGGGTGATGCGGAAGAACGTCTGCAGCGGACTCGCCCCGAGATTCATCGACGCCATCTCGAGGCGCCGATCGACGGTCGACAGTCCGGCGACGACGTTGATGATCACGTAGGGGACGCCGAGGCAGGTGTGGACGAGGATGAAGCCCAGCGGGGTCTCGGTGAGTCCGATCTCGAGGAAGGCGATGTAGATCGCCAGGCCGACGATCACGTACGGCACCACCAGCGGGGCGAGCAGCACGGCGAGTACGGCTCCCCGGAAGGGGATTCGGCCGCGGACCAGCGCCAGGGCGGCGAGGGTGCCGAGGACCACCGACAGGACCGCCGAGCCGAGGGCCACCGAGAAGCTCGACGCCGCGGACTGCATCCAGGTGGGGTCGTCGATCAGCGCCTGGAACCACTGGAACGACAGCCCCTTGGGCGGGAAGGTCAGAAACGAACTCTCACCCAACGACATCGGGATGACCAGCAGCACCGGCAGGAGCAGATAGACCGCGATGAGCGCAGCGAGGAGGAAAAGTGCTGTCCGCGTGATGATCCGAGTCATGATATTCCCATCAGGATGCGTTCGACGTCGACGATCCGGCTGGCGATGGCCAGGAGTGCGAACGTGGTCACCAGCAGGAGTACGGCGAGTGCGGAGGCGAATCCGAATCGAAGGACCGTGCTGACCTGCTGGACGATCAGCTCGCCGATCATCATGTTCTTCGGGCCGCCGAGCAGGGCCGGGGTGATGTAGTAGCCGAGGGCCTGCACAAAGGTGAGCAGTGTTCCCGCCGCGACCCCGGAAGCACTGAGCGGTACGAAGACTCGCCAGAAGGCTCCGGACGGCCGGTCACCGAGCGCCTGGGCGGCCAGCGACAGCCGGGGATCGATGGACCGCATCGAGGCGTAGATGGGCAGCACCATGAACGGCAAGGCGATCTGGACCATGCCGAAGATGACGCCGGGCAGCGTGCGCAGGATCGGCATCGGCTCGTCGAGGATTCCGGCGTTCATCGCAATCGTGTTGAGCACACCCGTATCTCGCAGTAGGACGATCAGTGCGAAGCTGCGAACCAGGATGCTGGTCCAGAACGGGATGAGGATGACCACCATCATCAGTGCCCGCCACTTCGGCGACACCAGGGTCATGACGTAGGCGTAGGGGTAGCCGAGCGCCAGGGTGACCGCGGTGACGGTGAGTGCGACGACGAAGGTGTTGATCAGCACCCGCACGTACACCGAGTCGGCGAAGATCGCCCGGTAGTTCTCGAATCCGACCGTCGGGTCGGTGAAGCTCTTCGCGATCAGCGCGACGATGGGGACCACGAACAGCAGTCCCAGGAACACCAGCAGCGGAAGGGCGAGAGCACCCCACCCGTCGAAGGCGAATGCCCTGCGCCACCGGCGCTTTTCCTTGACCTCCGCGGGTGACGGCGCCGGGGTCACCTGTGGCGGTGACACTTCGCTGAGCTGGGCCGTCATCGGGCGATCCAGCTGTTGAACCGCTCGGTGATGGCATCGTTGTTCTCGGCCCAGTACGAGTAGTCGATCACGGCTGCGGACTTGTCGTTGACCGCAGCACCTCCGGCCACGTCGTTGCGCTTGCCGGCGGGCATGAGCTCGACGCCCGCCGGGGTGGCAGGGCCGTAGTAGGACGCGACGGCGTCGTCGGCCTGGGACTGCGGGTTGGCGAGGAACCACTTCATCCAGTCAAAGGCCAACTGCGCGTTGGGATAGCCCTTCGGCACGACGACCTGGTCGTAGGAGATGAGGTTCTGGCCGTACTCGTTGGCCACCGGCTCGCCCGCCTCGGCGGCCTGGGTGATGCGGCCGTTCCAGGCCTGCACGAGCGGAGCCTCGCCGCTGGCGACCAGCTGGGTCTGCTGATCTCCGGTGTCGTACCAGACGATGTCGCTCTTGATCGTGTCGAGCTTGGCGAAGGCGCGGTCGAGGTCGAGCGGGTAGAGGTTCTCGGGTGCGACGCCGTCGGCGAGGAGTGCCGCCTCGAAGATCCCGCCGGTCGGGTACTTCCAGAAGCCACGCTTGCCGGGGAACTTCTCGGTGTCGAAGAACTCGGCCCACGTGGTCGGATGGGCATCCGGGAACGTGTTGGTGTTGTAGGCGATGCTGAAGGTGTACTGCAGCACCGGGATCGCACAGTCGCTCAGTTGTTCAGCGGGTGCACCTGCGGACTTGGCCGCCTCGACGACGTCGGCCGGCAGCTTCTCCAGGGTTCCGTTTGCGCAAGCGGTGGATGCGTAGTTGGGTTCGACCTCCACGACACCCCAGGAGACCTTGTTCGCACTGACCTGAGCTGCGATTTTCGCGTAGTCAGTGGGCGAATCCTGCTTGATGGTGACGCCGTTCTCCTCCGCCCAGGGAAGGAAGTAGGACTCCACGTGGGCCTTCTGACCGGCGCCTCCCCACATGGTGACGGTGAGTGAGTTGGAGTCTGTAGCAGAGCCCGAGGCACAGGCCGACAACGTGACTGCAGCGACCGAAACCACAACGGCCGCAAAGGTGTTTCTGCGCATGGCGCCCTCCTAAGCTGAACTGATTAACCCATCAGTCAAGAATTAAAGGGTGGCTTGGGTCACATGTCAAGACCGCGTGCGGAGATTTAACGTTGGCGACTTCGTTCGTCACAGGTAGTTTTCACGACGACCGTTGTTCGTTTCCGCGACGAGTGCCGAGGCGCTCACCACCCGGGGGCGTCGCGTCCGAGACATCCGATCACGAGCCAGTGGTGTTGTCGCCCTGTAGATCTCATGTACCGTCCGTCGTTCCGTCGGGCCACGACCCGGTCCCGGTTCTGTACCTCGTCGATCGTGCATTCACAGGGGATCGCCGGTCCGTTCAGCCTCATCCCCGGCAGGGAACCCACGCGCGATCACGACGGGCACGGCCGGACCGGAAGAAGAGAACAAGACCACCGCCGACTCCGCGCGGTGATCGACGAATCGATCAGCACCAACAGAGCCGCGACACTGCCGAACGTGTCTCCCAGACGATCCTCGACCGCATCGCCGGCCACGACCTGGCGTCATCGAGAACGGCCGATACCTGTCTTGGACACGGCGCTCTTGACGCGTTGCTCCCCATCCTTGCCACCACCGATCACACTCCACTACGCGTCACGTTTCATCCACGTGGTCGTGATCTGCTCCTACAGGTATTGCTATGCGGACGAGTGGACTCGAAGATCCGGTGCTCCTCGCTCAGTCAGCCACGTTTCGAGGTCAGGGCCGTCCAGCATGAGAGCTTGAACATCGCCTACATCTACGGGGCCGGAAACCACCCCACGTGCTCCTTCCAAGGTAACTCCGTGGATTCTGGCGCGACGCAGACTGACCCAATGGCGTCCGTCGGGAGTTCCGAAAGTGCAACCTCGAAAGTCGCCGTATCGGAGGTTCGATTCATCGAAGATTACGTCACTGACGTGGCTACCACAGAACGATGCACCCGTGAAGTCGGAGGCGATGAATACGGATCCATTGAGTTCCGCTCCGTCGAAGACTGCGTACGAAAAGTCGGATGCGTCCGACTGTACTTCTCGCATCACGGCGCTCCTGAACATCGCCTCTCGGGCCCTCACTTGATGCATCCAGGCGCCCGAAAGCAGGCCTCGATCAAATCGCACGCCCTCGATGTTTGCTTCGGAGAATTCGGCACCTAGAAGGAGTAATCCAGAAAGATCGGCACCACGGAAGTCGAGGTTTCCTCCATTCATCGTGGGCACAAAGATCAGTATCGGCGATAGTCGTTTCTGGTCGAAGAAATCTTGCAGCGCGGCGCGCGCCCCGGAATCTCTTGGCCACTCTTGGACGTCTTTCGATTCCTCACCGAACTGATCTATTTCACCCATCGAACCCTCCCAGCCCATTCAGGATGAGAGCTGACGATATCAGCGACGTGCTCCTCGTGTTCAGTCGAAGTTCCATCACACTATCTGGACGTGGCGGCGAATCCCATTTCCGACCTTTCCTGTCGATGACGTCCCCTTGGTCCGTTTACTCCGAATCTGGCCTCGGAATACCCTGAGAGGTAACCGGCCTCGGATACCGGTCGATTCATGAATCAGTCGGACCGATCACTCGACCGCAACGACAGGAACGTTCACGCGTCGACGGCGACTGATTCAACAGCGCCACGCTGCGCCCCGCCCCACCCTCAACCGGCACTATTCAACATAATGAATTCTCTCTGAGAGGTGCCACACCTCGGTCTGGTGCGCAAGCACAACCACGCCGACAAGCCTCGCCGATGCTCCTGCACCACAGTCACCGACGCTCGACCCGGCACCCGCCGGTGGAGCGTCCATGGGGTGAACCTCACCACAGCATCCGGGGCTGAACTCACTACCGAAACCAACCCACGAGCGCCACAGCCCGACCACAACCGATCCACACAAACACCCCCACCCACAGCTCCGTCCACACCACCGGTCCATCACCCACTCATCCCCACCCACCAGCCATTACGCTCATCCCCATGTCCGGGGGGACCACACACGACCAGCGCACCGACGAGCAACTGCTCCATGCCCACATCCACGGCGATCCGACCGCCTTCACCATCCTCATCACCCGCCACCAGTCCTATCTGTGGACGGTCGCCAACCGCACCACCGGCAATCCCGACGACGCGGCCGACGCACTCCAAGAAGCACTCCTGAGTGCCCATCGCACCGCGCACACCTTCCGGGCCGATGCCAAGGTCACGAGCTGGTTGCATCGCATCGTCGTCAACGCCGCACTGGATCGTTTGCGGCGCAATGCAAGTC
Source organism: Gordonia sp. NPDC003376 (assembly GCF_053589235.1). Classification (NCBI taxonomy): domain Bacteria; kingdom Bacillati; phylum Actinomycetota; class Actinomycetes; order Mycobacteriales; family Gordoniaceae; genus Gordonia; species Gordonia sp. NPDC003376. The sequence continues at coordinate 86,795 of NZ_JBSFRM010000014.1, forward strand.
GGCGGACGGTGCCGCTGCCCGAATACGACACACTGACACTGTCGGACGACTCGGACGAATTCGGCCGGGTCGATCTCGCGGTGACCATCGAGTCGGCGCTCGACGAGCTCCCGCCGGACCAGCGTGCGGCGGTCGTGGCGATCGACCTCGAGGGGTACACGGTCGCCGAAGCTGCCGAGCGGCTCGGCGTGCCCCACGGCACCATCAAGTCACGGTGCTCACGTGGGCGGGTGAAACTCGCCAACCTCCTCCGTCATCTCCAGACCGGTGATCCGTGATGCGGGAATCACACGAATCCCGGATCGGATGGAACCGATCACGCCCCCGCGCGCGTCCAAGAGATCAGGTGCACACGTGACGACAGGGGAGAGTGACATGATGACCGCGTCATCCGACGCGACGACCCGCGCGCAGCGACGGGAGGGCAGTGATGAACGATGAGAACGCACCAACATTCTCCGGCGACCCGCTACCCGAGCCACCGTTTCCCGTGAAACTTCTCGCCGACCTCGACGCCGGTGTCCTCGACGAGCGCACCGGTGCGCACATCCGAGCTCGGATCGTCGACGATCCCGGCGCACAGGCAGTACTCGACGCGCTGGCCCGTACCCGGGAAGACCTGAAGTCTGTTCCGGTCGACCCGCAGCCGGTGCCCGACTGGGTGGATGCCCGTACACAGCAGACCCTCGCGGCGATCAGCGCCGAGGTCGCCGCCGGATCGTCCTCGCTCACCGATCACCGACGACGTCGGTCCGGGCGGATGTTCGCGGTCCTCGGTGCGGCTGCCGCGATCGTGGTGGCGATCGTCGGGATCGGCGTGGCTCTTCTGCGTCCGGAACCCAATTCCGTTGCCCCACAAGCAAATAACTCTGCTTCGGGTACCTCGGCACCATCCGTGTCGACACCGGCAGCCCCACCCGACACGGTATCGGTGTTGTCGGTACTCGGTCGTACCGACGGCGCTCCGTTCTCCTCCCCCGAGGCGCTTCGGCGCTGCACCACGGCCAACGGCATCCCTGCCACCACCGCGGTCCTCGGGTCAGGGGAGGTGACCATCGATGGTGCTCCGCAGGTGGTGATCCTGCTGTCGACCGGGACCGCCGGGCGGTTCCTGGCCCTGGTCGTCGGCCACGACTGTGACACCGGCAACCCCGCAACCCGGTCGCGGACGGTCATCGGCCGGTGAGCGGCCGACCGGTCCGTCGGAGAGAGGACCCGGGGCCGCACAGCGGCACCGGCGGCTCCACCAGGGGAACATCTCCGCATACCCTGTTGTTGAAAGCCGGTACACGCGCCCGCTCGCGGGCTGCGAGTCCATGCACACGGAGGACGAATTGACCCAGTCAGACAGCCAGCAGATCCACGACCTGATCATCGTCGGATCCGGACCTGCCGGATACACGGCGGCGATCTATGCGGCTCGCGCCGAGCTCGCCCCCGTCGTCTTCGAGGGAACGCAGTTCGGTGGTGCACTGATGACCACCACCGAGGTCGAGAACTTCCCCGGCTTCCAGAACGGCATCCAGGGCCCTGCCCTGATGGACGAGATGCGTGAGCAGGCCATCCGCTTCGGCGCCGACCTCCGCATGGAAGACGTCGAGGAACTGCGACTGGCCGGCGAGGTCAAGGAGGTCGTCGCCGGTGGCGAGACCCACCGCGCCCGCGCCGTCATCCTGGCCATGGGTGCAGCTGCCCGCTACCTCGGTATCGAGGGTGAGCAGGAGCTACTCGGCCGCGGCGTCTCCGCCTGCGCCACCTGCGACGGCTTCTTCTTCAAGGACCAGGACATCGCCGTGATCGGTGGCGGCGACTCGGCGATGGAGGAGGCGACCTTCCTCACGAAGTTCGCCCGGACCGTGACCTTGATCCACCGCCGCGACGAGTTCCGTGCCTCACGGATCATGCTCGATCGCGCCCGCAACAACGACAGGATCCGGTTCGTCACCAACTCGGCGATCAAGTCGGTCCTGGGCGACGGCTCGGTCACGGGTCTCGAACTGATCGACACCCGCTCCGGCGACACCGAGACCATCGACGTCACCGGCATGTTCGTCGCGATCGGACACGACCCCCGCAGCGAGCTGGTCCGCGGTCAGGTCGATCTCGACGCCGAGGGCTACGTGCGCGTCCAGGGCCGCACCACCTACACCTCGCTGCCGGGTGTCTTCGCCGCCGGTGACCTGGTCGATCACACCTACCGCCAGGCCATCACCGCCGCCGGCAGCGGCTGCGCGGCCGCGATCGACGCCGAGCGCTGGCTCGCCGAGCAGGGTGACATCGAGGCCACCCCGATCGATGGTGAGGTCGTCACCGTCGACGCGGTGCACTGACGACCCGACGCGCACGTCTACCCCCAACACACACTTCTACAAGGAGGAACGCTCAATGGGAGCCAATACCGTCGCCGTCACCGACGCCACCTTCGCCGAGGCCGTCCTCGGCTCCGACAAGCCGGTCCTGGTGGACTTCTGGGCCACCTGGTGCGGCCCCTGCCGCATGGTCGCCCCGGTCCTCGAGGAGATCGCCGCCGATCACTCCGAGAAGCTCACCGTCGCCAAGGTCGACGTCGACGCCAACCCCGGCACCGCACGCGACTTCCAGATCATGTCGATTCCCACCATGATCTTGTTCGAGAACGGCAAGCCGACCAAGACCATCGTCGGCGCCAAGGGCAAGGCCGCAATTCTTCGCGATCTCGAATCCGTCGTCGGTTCGAAGGCCTGAACCACAGCTCTTCGAATGACACTCGACCGTCGCCACCGGCATCGTCGCTGGTGGCGACGTTCGTTGTGGTGATGTGATCTAGATCGGTTTGGTCCACGTGAGCGAAGCTGAAAGAATGCTCGTGGTCCGATCGCCTGCCATTTCCGCTCGGGAACGGCACACAACGATGATCGGCGGGGACGATGTCGCGCCCGACGCGACTGAGGAGTTTGAGCATGCCACTTTTCCGACTGGGGGATCAGGGACCGGCTGTCGCCGAGATCCGCGCCATCCTCGCCGGACAGGGACTGCTCGACACCACCGGCGGTCGACACGCCGCACACGCACCCGCCACTGACGTCTTCGACGACGACATCGACCACGGCGTCCGCGCCTTCCAGCAGCAGCGGGGACTGATCGTCGACGGCATCGTCGGCCCGTCCACCTACCGCGTGCTGCGCGAGGCGTCGTACCAGCTCGGCGCCCGAGTGCTGCTGTACCGGCTGTCGGCGCCGATGGTCGGTGACGACGTCGCCACCCTGCAGAACCGATTGCAAAACCTCGGCTACTACACCGGCTTGGTCGACGGCGTCTTCGCCGAGACCACCCACGACGCCGTGTGCCTGTACCAGAGCGAGTACGGTCTGGCCGCCGACGGTATCTGCGGCCCGTCCACCCTGCGTTCGCTCGAACGCCTCGGCACCCGCGTCACCGGAGGCTCCCCGTACGCCATCCGCCAAGAAGAACACGTCCGCCGTTCCGGCCCTCAGCTGTCCGGCAAGCGCATCGTCATCGACCCCGGCTCCGGGGGGCTGCATGACCTGTCCGACGGGCCCACCGCCGAGCTGGAAAGCCGTCTGCTGTGGGATCTCGCCGCACGCCTCGAAGGTCGGATGGCCGCAGCCGGTATGGAGACCTTCCTCTCCCACGACGGCCGCGGACGGCCCGGCGACGATGAGCGCGCTCGTGTCGCGAACATGATCGACGCCGACCTGATGATCTCGCTGCGGTGCGGGCACTACCCCAACCCGGCCGCCAACGGTGTCGCCACGTTCTACTTCGGCAACAGCCACGGATCGTTCTCGACCATCGGTCGCAACCTTGCCGGATTCATCCAGCGCGAGGTGGCCGCACGGACGCCGCTGACCGATTGTCGCAGCCATGAACGTACATGGGAGTTGTTGCGCGTCACCCGGATGCCCGTCACGCTCATCGACATCGGATACATCACCAATCCCGACGATGCCGAGATCCTCGGAGATCCCGACTACCGCAACGTGATCGCCGAGGCCATCCTGGTTGCCGTCAAGCGGCTCTACCTCCTCGGTGAGAACGACCGACCCACAGGTACCTACACCTTTGCCGATCTTCTTGCCGCCGAAGAGATCTCCTGACAGCTCGCTTCACAGAGAGGGCCCGGCGGCGAGATTCACTCGCCGTCGGGCCTCTTTCATCACTTGTCGGTGTACGCATTGCTGAGGCGCCGATCGAGGTCTCGACACGTCTCGTCGCTACGCACGTCACCGGATCAGTTCCAGCGGGGCCCGGCCATATGATCCTCGGCCGTCCGCTCTGGCACGAACGTACTCAGCCTTTGGGGCCCCGCCGGCGACCGATCGGCGCAAACGTGCGCTCTCGACCAGAGATATCGATCGCGGCCATCACGACCAGCTTCTCCAGTGCTCCCTCCACCTCGGACTTCCAGCCGAGACCTTCATCGAGCTCCAAGCGGAAGCGAGGGAACCGTGGATGGGACGCCACGACGTCGAATCCCGAGTCCTTGAGGAACGCCGCATCGATCATGCACTGGGTACACAGATCCGCCTGCGGATAGTCGAGGATCTCGCGGGCAACGTTAACGATCTCCTCGTCCGACCATGCGCTGATGTCGGGGAGCGGCCGGGGTGTGATCCCCGAGTCGATGTCGGACGCCGGTGACAATCCGGAACTGCGCACCAGTCCGAACGATTCGATGGCGCGCACACCACGACGGACGAGGTCGGTCACCACGGCATCGAGCAGGGGGACTGCGACCTCCTCATAACCGGGCTCGGTGCTGATGGCCGTCAGCAGAATCGCGTCGGCACTCACCGGTGAGGTGGGGAAGAGGCGCGAGCGCGGGACACGCCCCGGCGGGGCATAGAACGCGGTACCCACGACCACCCCGGTGCCACGGTCGGTTGCGACCTGACCGCAGGCTCCCCATTCGAGCAACGCGGCGGAGATCCACGCTTCCTTGTCGAACTCGCTCTCGTAGGCGCCGATCTCCGGACCGCACCCCGCCGAACTCGACGCCGCGGCGGTCGTCGGATCCACCTCCCAGAAGATGCACCGGCGTGCGTGCGGCGGCAATGAGTCGAACGATTCGAGGCTCAGTCGCGAAATCACGGGATCCATGTCAGATCACCCGAGTCGGGTCGACAAGAAATTTCAAAACTGCTGCGCTGCAACTCTTTTCGGTGATGCGTAGTGTGCGAACACTTCGTTGTGTCACTGTGACGTAACTTCCGCGTGTGGTTGGTTGGGAGAATTCCACCGTCAAATCACTGCTTGGGGTCGATCAGACCGACGATCCGTTGGAGGTCGTCGACGGATCCGAACTCGACCACGATCTTTCCCTTTCGCTTGCCCAGACTCACCGTCACCCGGGTGTCGAGGCCGTCGGAGAGACGCTCGGCGACATCCTGCAAACCCGGCATCTGCATTTGTTTCCGCTTCGCCGCGGGATTCGCGGCCGTCGGGCCGTCACCCCGGTTCGCCAAAGTGACCGCTTCCTCGGTCGCACGGACCGACATTCCCTCAGCAACGATACGCGCCGCGAGGAGCTCCTGAGCGTCGCTTCCCGTCTCGAGAGCGAGGAGCGCACGTGCGTGACCGGCCGACAGAACGCCCGCTGCAACGCGTCGTTGCACCGGAATCGGCAGCTTCAACAGACGGATCATGTTGGTGATCACCGGTCGCGACCGACCGAGACGACTTGCCAGTTCTTCGTGTGTCACGTCGAACTCGTCGAGCAGCTGCTGGTAGGCGGCGGCCTCTTCGAGCGGATTCAACTGCGCACGGTGGATGTTCTCGAGCAGTGCATCCCGCAGCATGTCACCGTCGGGGGTCTCGCGAACGATCGCGGGGATCGCCTCGAGACCGGCCTCCTGGCTCGCGCGCCAGCGGCGCTCACCCATGACGATCTGATACTCGGTGCCGTCCACCGGCGCGGCGAGCCGACGCACGACGATCGGCTGCATCAGGCCGAACTCCTTGATGGAGTGCACCAGTTCGGCCATCGCCTCTTCATCGAAGACCGACCGCGGCTGGTGCGGGTTCGGCTGGATGACCTTCGGTTCGAGTTCCCGGTAGACCGCGCCGACCTCGTCCACCGTTCCGACAGCAGGGGAGGGGATCGGATCGGATCCTGGTGTTGCCGCGGGTTCCCTCACGGCAGCACCATTGGTCGCTGTGGTGGCCGGCGCAGCGCTTCCTCCGCCGATCACCACGTCTGCAGCTGCCGCACCCAGACGCGGTGCCTCCGACAGCTCACCGTCTGCCGGACCGGTCGGGATCAGGGCCGCCAATCCGCGGCCGAGGCCTCCACGGCGATGTGCGGTCTCTTTGGAACTCACGGGATTCCTCTCGGGAAGAACGGTGGTGGAAGTCGATGGGGGAGGGGCGTGGCAGCACGTTGACTCGCCACACACGCTCAGGGCGTGACGGCCTCCGCGGTGGTGGCGCGCAGTGCGAGTTCCCGTGCGGCATCGAGGTAACTCATCGCTCCACGTGAACCCGGGTCGTACTGGATGATCGTCATCGCGTAACCGGGTGCCTCGGACACCTTCACGCTGCGCGGGATGATCGTGGAGAGCACCTTGTCACCGAAGTGGCGTCGCACTTCCTCGGCGACCTGATCGGCGAGTTTGGTACGGCCGTCGTACATGGTGAGCAGGATCGTCGAGACATGCAGATCTTTGTTCAGGTGCGCCTGGACGAGCTCGATGTTCCGGAGCAACTGACCTACACCCTCCAGGGCGTAGTACTCGCACTGGATCGGGATCAGCACCTCGCGGGCCGCGACCATCGCGTTGACCGTCAGCAGGCCGAGCGACGGTGGGCAATCGATGAAGACATAGTCGAATCCGTAGTCGAGGATCGCTTCGTCGTTGAGGGCGTTGCGCAACCTGTTCTCGCGTGCGACGAGGGAAACCAGTTCGATCTCGGCTCCGGCCAGGTCGAGTGTCGCCGGCACACAGTAGAGGTTCTCGTGGTTGGGGCTCTGCTTGACGGCCTCGCGAATACCCACCTCGCCGAGAAGAAGTTCGTAGACCGACGCGATGTCGGGCGCTCGGTGGTCGATCCCGAGCGCGGTACTCGCATTACCCTGCGGATCGAGATCGACGACGAGAACCTTCAGTCCGTGAACTGCGAGACCGGCCGCGAGGTTCACCGCGGTGGTCGTCTTTCCCACGCCACCCTTCTGGTTGGCCACGGTGATCACGCGGGTATCGATCGGACTGGGGAGCTGGCCTGACGCGCCCGGGGTCAATACCTGGCTTGCACGCGCGGCCGCGGCGGCGATCGGTGTGTCATCAAAGGAGTTGTGCGGCGCAGCCACCGAGTTCTTTCTCGAAGTTTCACGTGAAACGTGCTGGTCTTTGTCGACCACGCTGGGACTCCTTTGCCCGTCCAGTTGACCGTCCCCGGAAAATTCGGAGGACTGAGATGACGCTCTTCTATTCTGCGCTCTGCGACCGATCCGCACCAATTACCTCCTGAACTTCGTGTCCGACGTGGCGGACGAGCCAGACGCCCCCGCCGCACCACCCCGCTTACGCCGAGACTTCGATTCGAACCCGGCTTGTTTGGTGCCGAGGACGAGCGTGGTCGGCACCTCCAGGACCTCTGCTCCACACACCACCACCGACAGATCCGTCAGGCCGACCTTCGCAGCCGCAACCCGATCTCGCTCGATCTCGTCCTGTGCGGATGAACCCTTGATCGCGACGAGTCGGCCACCCACCCGGATAAGGGGAGCCGACCAGCCGGCGAGTCGCGCCAACGGCGCCACCGCACGAGAGGTCACGACATCGGCGGGTTCGATCGACGCACGCACCACCTTCTCCTCGGCCCGTCCACGAATCACGCGCACGCCAAGACCGAGACCGAGACCGAGACTGATGATCGCCTCCTCGAGGAATGTCGCGCGTCGCAGCAGCGGCTCGACGAGTGTCACCGTCAAGTCCGGACGAGCAATTGCGAGGGGGATACCCGGCAGGCCGGCGCCGCTACCGATATCGACCACCGACGCCGACTCGCTGATGGCCTCGCCGAGGACGGCACAGTTCACTATGTGTCGATCCCACAGTCGGGGAACCTCTCGAGGGCCGATCAACCCGCGCTCGATGCCGGCGGTGGCCAGCATGTCGCGATAGCGGATGGCGAGATCCAACCGGTCGCCGAAGACCATCGTCGCCGATGGGGGAGGGGAGGGGTCGACATCGGGGATGTGGTCGCGCTCATCCGCAACCGAACTCTCGTCATGTTCCACGTGAAACCGTGATCCTCTCTCAGTTCCCCCGGGTCGCCGTTTCACGTGAAACAGCGCTAATCACACCACTGTAATTTCCTAGCCCGGAAACGAGAAAGTCCCGGTCGAAACCGGGACTCCTCGCATATCTCTAGGTCAGTCGACCTTGATGACGATAACCCTACGCTTGGGTTCGGCACCTTCGGACTCACTGACGACTCCATCCACAGCGGCGACCGCATCGTGCACGATCTTGCGCTCGAACGGCGTCATGGGATCCAGCGCCTCACGCTCCCCGCCGTCACGCACACGCTCGGCAACCTCGGTGCCGAGCCGGGCCAGACGCTCGCGACGATCGGCACGCCACCGGGAGATGTCGAGCATCAGGCGACTTCGATCCCCGGTGGCCTGCTGCACGGCCAGACGGGTCAACTCCTGCAGGGCATCGAGAACCTCGCCCTTGCGGCCGACCAGCTTGGCCAGATCGTCGCCGCCGTCGATGCTCACGACGGCGCGGTCGCCATCGACGTCAAGATCAATATCACCGTCGAAGTCGAGAACGTCGAGCAGCTGCTCGAGGTAATCGCCGGCGATCTCACCCTCCTCGACGAGGCGATCCTCCTCGTCGGCTTCGTCGGCTTCGTCGTCCTCAGACTCCGCCTCGTCCTCCGCGTCAGCCTCTGCCTCGTCATCGACGAGGTCGTCGTCGGTCTGCTCGGTCGAGGAGTCCTCGGTACCGGCCGCCACCTCGGAGGAGCTCGACTCGGCTTCCCGGGGTGCGGTCTCGTGCGTCACGGACTCATCGGCGATGACGTCGTCGGTCACGTCCGGATCGCCTTGGGTCGCGGTCTCGGCTGTCATCTCAGTTCCACCTAACTCTTGCTCTTACCTGTCAAGTCTGTCGGCCCCGATCGGGCGATCCCGCCTCGGGCATTCAACGACGGGATTCAGCGGCGGCCGCCCTTGCGGCCACCCTTCTTACCCCCGCCACCGCGGTTCTTCTGTCCCTGCCTGTTCTGTCCCTGACGATTCTGCGGACCGTTCTGGCCTGCTTTGTTCGCCGGCTTCTGACCCGGGCGCGGCTTGGCCGATGGGGTAGGGGAGGAGTCACCGTCATCATCGGATTCGGCCAGATCCGCCTCATCCTCGGTCGTGGCCGAAGTGGCAGGCACGTCAGCGGTGGAACCGCGCTTGAGGAACGACAGCTTCTTCAGGCCTGATTCCTTCGGTTCCGACTGAGGCGCCGACGGCTGATTCTCGTCCTCGGTGGACTCGGTCGCAGTAGCCTTCTTGGAGCGATCCGGCTTCACGCCGGGCTTCGGCGCGTTGGCTTTGAGCTTCTCCGCCTTGGCGAGCCGAGCCTCTTCTTCTTCCTTCTCGATCTTGCCGAAGACCAGATGCTGCTGACCATAGGTCCAGATGTTGTTACTCATCCAGTACAGGAGGATGGCGACCGGGAAGAACGGACCGGTGAGCAGGATGCCGAGCGGGAAGACGTACAGCGCCAGCATGTTCATCATGCGGGTCTGCGGGTTCTCGAGCGCCGCCTCCGGCTGACGCGCCACCGAGGCACGCGAGTTCATGTGCGTCGCGATCGAGGCGATGATCATCATCGGGATGACGACCAGCGTGATGTTCAGACGGGTGAAGTCGATCGGCGATCCGGGCTGGACGAACGCCGCCCACTCGGTCTTCGGCTCGGTGATGTACGACGACAGCGGCACGCCGAACAGGCGGGCGTCGAGGAAGTTCTGCACTTGGTCGACATTGAAGATGTAGTTGCCGACGTTGCGGGTCTCCTCTGGCGACATGCCGAGCTGACCCATGCCGGTACCGGTCCGGTTGAACGACCGCAGCACGTGGAACAGACCGATGAACACCGGGATCTGCAGGAACATCGGCAGGCAGCCGAGCAGCGGATTGAACCCGTGCTCCTTCTGCAGCTTCTGCATCTCCTCGGTCATCTTCACGCGATCCTTGGCGTACTTCTTGCGGATCGCCTGCAGCTGAGGATTGATCTCCTGCATCTTCTTCGTGGTGCGGATCTGCTTCACGAAGGGCTTGTAGAGGATCGCGCGCAGGGTGAACACCAGGAACACCACCGACAACGCCCACGCGACGCCGTCACCGCCCGGAGAATTGGGCGTGATGAAGTCGAACAACCAATGCCAGAACCACATGATCGCGGAGACCGGCCAGTAGATGAAGTTCAGCACGGGTTAGAAATCCCTCACTTCCGTAGATGCGCGAACGCTGTCGCCCTCGGATGGACCACGATTCTGTTCCGCGTCGTCGTCGACCTCGTCCTCCCAGGAGGAGCGGACCGACGGATCCTGCGGTGGATGCCGGAACCCACGCTCGGGGACCGGGTCATATCCAGGTTTGTGCCACGGCCCGCACTTCAGGAGTCGCAACACCGCGAGGGTGCCTCCGTGAAAGAAGCCGTGTCGGGTCAGCGCCTCGACCGCATACGCCGAGCAGGTGGGCTCGAAGCGGCACGTCGGGAGGCGCATCGGGGAGATCCAGGTGCGGTAGAGCTCGATCAGGAAGATCACGCTGCGTCGCGGGAACAGATGGAGGAACCGTGTCACCGCTGTCCAGCGGTCAGTGCCCGTCGCGGTGGAATCCATGTCGGCGGACGAGGGATCCGGTGTCACGGACGGCCGGGTGCTGGGCGGGGCGCCGGTCATACCGGGACCCCTGAGTCGGCCGAGGGCGCGAGCCGTCGAATCCGTCCGCGCCCGAAGGCCTCGGACAGTTGGGCAGCGAGCTCGGGACTGCCGAGTGCCGCAGCCCCGGGCAGGGCACGGATCACCACATAGGACTCGGTGGCCGGCACCTGGTCGATCACCGTCGCGAACGCTGCACGGAGGCGACGTGCCACCTGATGGCGCACGACGGCGGATCCGACCGACTTGCTGACGATCAGACCCAACCACGGGCCACCGACCATGGCGACATCACGACGACGGAGCGCGGGATCCGGCCAGGCCGCAGGAAGCACCGCGACACTGACCACCAGATCATGCGTCGATACCCGCACGCCCTTCTTGAGCGTGCGGGCAAAGTCGGATCCACGAGAGATCCGATGACCGGCCGACATCATCGAGCATCACGAAGCCGGTCGGACCAGAGGTCACGACCGGCGGCGTGCATCGAGATCAGGCCGTGAGCTTCGTGCGGCCCTTGGTACGACGGTTGTTCACGATGGCGCGGCCGGCACGGGTCCGCATACGCAGACGGAAGCCGTGCACACGAGAACGACGACGGTTGTTGGGCTGGAAAGTGCGCTTTCCCTTGGCCACGATGACTCCTTGTGTCCGCTGTGGGCACGCCGGTTGCGCGCGTTTCCCACATCCTGTGTTGGTCTCTGCTTATCCTGGGGCGGTGCCGAGCTGATGCCGGTTGGCAGACCCCGCCGACCTACCCGGCAAAGACCTCTGACCGGCTAGAACGGCACAATCCACCGCGCAAGTCCGCGACCTGGATGACCAGTCGAGACTACTCAAGCCCTCCGCGCAAATCAAACGAGCACCATACCTGCTGGCCACGACGGTGCACACGATCGTCCGGACGAGTCCGAGCCGGATGTCTTTGGTGGCCGAGAACTCCTCTGTTACCGTCGTCCGTCGGAGCGCTCACGGCGCGCGGTCGATGCAGTCTGCAATCCCGCGGTTCGTGACCCCATCCACCTCTTTGTCCACAGCTGGGGATAAGTTTGTGGACAAGTCGTCGTCTCCCACCGCATGGTGACATCCACGTCGACCGGTAACTGGTAATTTCGTCGTCGCCGGCAAAGGTGAAGAAGTGTGGCCCGCTGCGCCGGGCAGAAGGGTCCAACGTGACGTCAGATCGTGACTCGTTCGGGGAGGTGTGGCAACGTGTCGTCGCCGAACTCAACGACGATTCCGCCCAGGGCGACCACGAACCCCTGACCCGCCAGCAGAAGGCATGGTTGTCGCTGGTTCAACCACTCACCCTGGCCGAGGGATTCGCCCTGCTCACCGTGCCGACCCCGCTGGTGCAGGAACAGATCGAACGCAATCTCCGTGACACCATCCGCACCACGCTGAGTCGTCACCTCGGGCAGCCGGTCGATCTGGGTGTGCGAACCGCCACCCCTCCGCCGGTCGACGACCAGATCCCCGCCGACGCGCCCGCACCGCCGCAGGCACAGCCTCCCGGATCCGCGGTCCCGGCGAGCCCACCCGCGCCAGTTCGGGGATCCGACGGTGTCGGTGACCACATTCCGCCCGCTCGACCTGCCGCTGACGGTGTGGTCGGACCGGCCCCGGCCGGCGCCGACTGGTCGAGTTACTTCGCCGAGCGTCCGGCCACGCCGACCCCGGCAGCATCCCCGGCAAGTCTCAATCCGAAGTACACCTTCGACACGTTTGTGATCGGCGCCTCCAACCGCTTCGCGCATGCGTCGGCGGTCGCCGTCGCCGAGGCACCTGCCCGGGCGTACAACCCGCTGTTCATCTGGGGCGAGTCCGGTCTGGGCAAGACCCACCTGCTGCATGCGGCCGGCCACTACGCCCAACGTCTCTTCCCGGGGATGCGGGTGAAGTACGTCTCCACCGAGGAATTCACCAACGACTTCATCAACTCGCTGCGTGACGACCGGCGGGTGGCGTTCAAACGCCGTTACCGCGACGTCGACGTGCTGCTGGTGGACGACATCCAGTTCCTGATCGGCAAGGAAGGTATCCAGGAAGAGTTCTTCCACACCTTCAACACGCTGCACAACACCAGCAAGCAGATCGTCATCTCATCCGATCGACCGCCCAAACAGCTTGCGACACTTGAAGATCGACTACGAACCCGGTTCGAGTGGGGACTGATCACCGACGTCCAGCCGCCGGATCTGGAGACCCGGATCGCGATCCTGCGCAAGAAGGCGCAGATGGACAACATCGCCGTCCCCGACGACGTGCTCGAGCTGATCGCCTCGAAGATCGAACGCAACATCCGCGAGCTCGAGGGTGCGCTGATCCGCGTCACCGCATTCGCCTCGCTCAACAACACCGAGCTCGACAAGTCCCTGGCCGACGTCGTGCTGCAGGCCCTGCTGCCCAACGACGGCACGCTGGAGATCTCCGCGGCCAGCATCCTGGCCATCACCGCCGAGTACTTCGACATCTCGGTCGACGAACTCCGTGGCCCGGGCAAGGCCCGCTCGTTGGCGCAGGCCCGCCAGATCTCGATGTATCTCTGTCGCGAGCTCACCGATCTGTCACTGCCGAAAATCGGTGAGACCTTCGATCGTGATCACACCACCGTGATGTACGCCGAGCGCAAGATCCGCAAGGAGATGGCCGAACGACGCAAGGTCTACGACCACGTCCAGGAACTGACCGCCCGGATCAAGCAGCGCGCCGACCGCTGAGCCGAACTCGAGATGGAGCCGAACTCGAGATGGGGCACCACCTCGGGAAATGCCCGTAACGGCCGCTGAGAGCCTCTCTGCGCCCCTTTGCCCGCCCACGCGAGCAAGGGGGCGCCCTTTTTTTCGTCATCGCGCGCGGATCCGTGCCCGGCTGCGGTGATCCGTCCTGAGGATCCCGCAGGAGATCCTCACGCCCTCGCACGCCTGGGCATGATGCCCACCAGATGTTCGGCCCTCGATCTCAGCCCAACCCTCGATCTCCGGGCGAGCCTTCACGACGTGGATCCGAGTGGATCCGAGGCGGATCCGGCGACTTTCGTCATTCGATGCGACCTGGGCTTTTGCGAATCACAAAACTGTGGATGATGTGTGGGGATCCGAGGCCCTCACTGTGCACGAGGCGTGGACGAAGAGTGAATGACAAAAACCATCCACATGCCGAACCGTCTCCACCCACCCGTCATCCACCGGCCATCAACAACCACGGATCCCTCGTGTCCTGCATGGATCCGTCGAATTCCACAGGTTCCACAGGTCCTACTACTTCCATTGATCTCTCTCTAGAGAGATCTTCTTGTAAGAAGAACCTGTGTACACAGGCCCACTCCGCGACCCCCGGAAACATGTGATTCGCGGCGTGGCGACTTGACCCCCAACCGCCCCCGCGCCCGTCTCGGCGTTCTAGAGTGGGAACTCGCCAATCGTGAACATCCTGTGGAACCGTGCAAGACATCCACCGGATCCACGACCGTCCCGCGGCGTCGTACGACCCGCAACACCGTCGGATCCACCGACCCGATCGACCGACGCAACTCAAGAGAAGGGTTTTCCCCGAGTTATGAAGTTCCGTGTCGCGCGCGACGAGTTCTCCGATGCCGTTGCCTGGGTTGCCCGCAGCCTGCCGTCTCGTCCGCCGGTCCCGGTTCTCGGTTGCGTGGTGCTCACCGCAGGTGACGACCCCACCGGCGGCCTGACCATCTCCGGATTCGACTACGAGGTCTCCGCCCAGGAATCCATCGCGTCCGAGATCGCCGAACCGGGCAAGGTGCTGGTGTCGGGTCGTCTGCTCGCCGACATCACGCGAGCTCTGCCGAACAAGCCGGTGGACGTGCATCTCGACGGATCCCGCGTCGCCATCGCCTGCGGCAGCGCCAAGTTCTCCCTGCCGACCATGCCGGTCGAGGACTATCCGCAGCTCCCGGATGTGCCGACCGTCACCGGATCCATCCCGGCCACGTTGTTCGCCGAGGCCATCTCGCAGGTTGCGGTCGCTGCCGGTCGTGACGACACGCTGCCGATGCTGACCGGTGTACGCGTCGAGATCGAGGGCAGCAGCGTCGTGCTGGCGGCCACCGATCGCTTCCGTCTCGCGGTGCGTGAGCTCGAGTGGGAGCCCGAGCAGGCCGACATCAACGGTGCCGTGCTGGTCCCGGCAAAGACGCTGTCGGAGAGCGCCAAGACCGCGGGTACCGAGGGCACCGGTGCGGTGCGCCTCGCGTTCGGCGCGGGTGACGGGATCGGCGCCGAGGGAATCCTGGGCATCTTGGGTGAGACCAAGCAGACCACCACTCGTCTGCTCGACGCCGAGTTCCCGAAGTTCCGCCAGCTGCTGCCGGCCAGTCACACCGCCGTCGCGACCATCGAGAGCGCGCCGCTGATCGAGGCGATCAAGCGTGTGTCGCTCGTCGCCGAGCGCGGCGCGCAGGTCCGGATGGAGTTCTCCGGCGGATCCGTGCTGCTCACCGCCGGTGGTGACGAGGCGGGCAAGGCCGAGGAAGAGCTACCGGTGGAGTTCCAGGGCGAGCCGCTGACCATCGCGTTCAACCCGGGGTACCTGCAGGACGGGCTGTCGGCGATCAACGCCAAGTCGGTGGACTTCGGGTTCACCACGCCGAGCCGGCCCGCAGTGCTGCGGCCGTCCGCCGGTGAGCGTCCCGTCCCCGACGAGTCGGGTGCCTTCGTCGCCCCGGAGAGCGTGTTCAGCTATCTGCTGATGCCGGTGCGGCTGCCGGGCTGATCGCCCGCGCATATCCTGGCCCCATCGACCCCTCATCTCGAAGGATCCTGCGATGCAACTCGGACTGATCGGCCTCGGCAAGATGGGCGCGAACATGCGTACCCGGATCACCGCCGGAGGTCACCAGGTGCTCGGCTACGACCCGCGGCCGGAGGTATCCGACGTGGCGTCTCTGGCAGACCTGGTCGGTGCCCTCGAGGCGCCTCGAGCGGTGTGGGTGATGGTCCCGTCGGGGGATCCGACGCGATCGACGGTGGCCGAGCTCGCCGACCTGCTCGAGCCGGGGGACATCGTCGTCGATGGCGGGAACTCCCGCTACACCGACGACATCGAGCATTCGAAGGTGTTGAGTGCCAAGGGGATCGGCTACATCGACTGCGGCGTCTCGGGTGGGGTGTGGGGTCTGGAGAACGGCTATGGCCTGATGGCCGGAGGATCCGATGCCGACATCGCCCGGTTGATGCCGGTCTTCGACGCGCTCCGTCCGGAGGGTGAACGCGCCGACGGCTTCGTGCACGCCGGTCCGGTGGGTGCAGGGCACTACGCGAAGATGGTGCACAACGGCATCGAGTACGGCCTGATGCACGCCTACGGCGAAGGTTACGAGCTGCTCGCGGCCGAACCGCTGATCACCGACGTCGAGGGTACCCTGCGGGCCTGGACCCACGGGACCGTCATCCGGTCCTGGCTGCTGGACCTGCTGGTCCGGGCGCTGCAGGAGGATCCGGGGCTTTCCGGGATCTCCGACTACACCACCGACTCCGGTGAGGGGCGCTGGACGGTGGAGGAGGCCATCCGTCACTCGGTGCCCGCCAACGTCATCTCGGCTGCGTTGTTCGCCCGGTTCGCCTCCCGTCAGGACGGTTCGCCGACGCTGAAAGCCGTTTCGGCACTTCGTAATCAGTTCGGTGGACATTCGGTGCGCAATATCGCCGGGGAGGCCGTCGGCGAGTCCGGTGCACCGCCGAGCTCCCCGGTCGCCGGCACGTAGTCGTGTTCGTCCGGGAACTGCGCCTGCGTGATTTCCGGTCGTGGCCCCAGGTGGATCTGGAGCTGGGGCCGGGACCCACCGTCATCACCGGCCGCAACGGTTTCGGCAAGACCAACCTGATCGAGTCGCTGTTCTACCTGGCGACGATGCGCTCGCACCGGGTGGGCAACGACGCCCCTCTGGTGGCCTCGTCGAAGACGTCGGCGATGGTCACCGCCACGGTCGAGAACAACGGGCGAGAGCTGACGGCCGCGCTGCAGATCAACGCCGAGGGATCCAACAAGGCCTGGCTCAACACCTCGCCGCAACGTCGACCACGTGATCTGCTCGGTGTGTTGCGCACCGTGCTGTTCGCGCCGGAGGATCTGATGCTGGTACGCGGGGATCCGTCGGATCGGCGCCGATTCCTGGATGAGCTTGTGGCACAACGTGGTCCGCGCCTAGCTGCAGCCCGATCCGACTACGACAGGGTGCTGCGCCAGCGGTCGGCATTGCTCAAGACCGCCGGGTCGGCGCTGCGGCGGGGAGGATCCGACGGTGCATCGGTGCTGAGCACCCTGGACGTGTGGGACAGCCAGCTGGCCGAGCTCGGTGCGGCCGTCACCGCGGCCCGTATCGATGTGCTCAACGATCTGCGGCCGCACGTCGTCGGGTCGTATGCGGCCATCGCCCCGCACTCGCGACCGGCGGATCTGCGGTATCGGTCGTCCGCCGGTGACGCGGTGCTCCCGGCCGACGACGAGCCCGCCGATCCCGAACACATCGCGGCGGTGTTGCTCGCCGAGCTGGCCCGCGTACGCGACAAGGAGATCGACCGCGGACTGTCGCTGGTGGGTCCGCACCGTGACGATCTGGACCTGATCCTCGGCTCGGAGACCGCGAAAGGCTTTGCCTCGCATGGGGAATCGTGGTCCTTTGCGCTCGCATTGCGACTCGGTTCGGTAGAACTCACGCGTGTCGAGGGCATCGAACCGGTGATCATGCTCGACGACGTCTTCGCCGAGCTCGACGCCGCCCGACGCCGCAAACTCGTCGAGTTCACCGCCGACGCCGAGCAGTTGCTGATCACCGCTGCCGTGGCCGACGACATCCCCGAACAGATCGGCGGACGCCGCATCCGCGTGGAACTCCTCGAAGAGGACGGCGTGCGTCGCTCGGTGATCACCGGGACCGATGACCACGGATCCCTCGAGGAGGGATCCTCTGACGACCGTCCCGATGTGCAGGGATCTGAGGTGCAGGGATCTGGGGGACAGCCGCCCTCGGGATCGGCCGAGCCGGTCGGATCCCCTGACGGATCCTCGTCCGGCACGCCCGCTGTCGAGGGATCCGACCTCGGATCCCTCGATTCCGAGATCGCCGAGCCGGGGGAGATGTCAGGGGAGAGCGAGACACTGTCGTCATGAGCGGGGAAACGACGGGCGAATCTGCGGATGGGCCCACCGACACGGGTGCCGGATCCGCCGGAGGTGAGCTCAGCGGTTACGAGCGGGCCCGCAAGGCGCTCGAGGAGGCCCGGGCTGCGGCCCGGGCGTCGGGGAAGTCGGTCGGACAAGGTCGGGCGTCGCCACAGCGTCGGCCGCTGCGGTCCGGCGGGAGTCGTCGGCGGTGGTCCGGCGCGGGGCCCGACGGCCGGGATCCGCAGCCGTTCGGCCGGCTGATCGGCGGTATCGCCCGGGAACGCGGGTGGGAACCCCAGATCGCCGAGGGCACCCTGTTCGGCATGTGGGAGCAGATCGTCGGATCCGACATCGCCTCCCACGCAAAGCCAACGGCCTTGCGCGACAACGTCTTGGCGGTGCAGGCGGAGTCGACGGCGTGGGCCACCCAGCTGCGATACGTGCAATCGCAGATCCTCGCGAAGATCGCCGCCGCGGTGGGTGACGGGATGGTCACCTCGCTGCGGATCACCGGTCCCAAGGCGCCGTCGTGGCGCAAGGGAGATCGGCACGTGCGCGGTCGCGGGCCGCGCGACACCTACGGCTGAGTAGGTCCCAGCGGGGTGGCCCCCGGCGATTTCACCGCCAGAGACTTTCTCAGCCAGATTTTGGGTACCGACCACGACCCGACCGGCAGTTGACTGAAAAAATCGGTCTGAGCGCGATTGAGCGGCCCCAGATGTGCTTCTGTGCGTGCCTGAGGCAGTACAATGGTGAGAGTTGTCCCGACAGGGGGATCAGCGGCCCGTCACGACGGCCGGCGGCACCGGGGTGTTCACCACCTGCGTGTCCTGGTGATCGTGCGGGCGGTTTTGTGTGCTGATCCCGACCTTATCCCTGCCGGGCTGGATGAGATCAGAACAGGAGTGGACGCACCTCGTGGCCGACACCAATGACAAGACCGGCAGCCCAGGACCCAAGAAGCCGAAGAAGAAGCCGTCGGAGTACGGCGCCGATTCGATCAGCATCCTCGAAGGACTCGAGGCGGTCCGCAAGCGGCCCGGTATGTACATCGGTTCCACCGGTGAGCGTGGTCTGCATCACCTGATCTGGGAGGTCGTCGACAACTCGGTCGACGAGGCGATGGCAGGCTTCGCCACCCGTGTCGACGTCACCCTGCTCGCCGATGGGGGCGTCGAGGTGATCGACGACGGCCGTGGCATCCCCGTGGCGATGCATGCCACCGGTGTCCCCACCGTCGAGGTGGTCCTCACCCAGCTGCACGCCGGCGGCAAGTTCGACTCCGACTCCTATGCGGTGTCCGGTGGCCTGCACGGGGTCGGTATCTCCGTGGTGAACGCGCTGTCCACCAAGGTGGAGGTCGACGTCGACGTCGACGGCTTCCACTGGCAGGAGACGTTCACCGCGTCCAAGCCGGACGGGCTGGTGAAGGGGGATCCCACCCGAAAGACCGGTACCACTGTCCGGTTCTGGCCGGACCCGACGATCTTCACCGAGACCACGGCGTTCAACGCCGAGACCGTCGCCCGGCGCCTGCAGGAGATGGCCTTCTTGAACAAGGGTCTGACCATCACCCTCACCGACAAGCGGCCCAAGGCCGTCGAGGTCCCCGGTGACCCGAACGGTGACGCCGAGGCCGGCGAGGGCGGTCCCGACACCGCCGAGACGATCAAGACCGAGGAAGAGAAGAAGGTCGCGGCTTCCAAGCCCAAGACCCGCACCTATCACTACCCCGACGGCCTGGTCGACTACATCAAGCACATCAACCGCACCAAGACCGCGATCCACAAGTCGGTCATCGGTTTCACCGGCAAGGGCACCGGCCACGAGGTCGAGATCGCGATGCAGTGGAACGACGGCTACTCCGAGTCGGTGCACACCTTCGCCAACACGATCAACACCCACGAGGGCGGTACGCACGAGGAGGGTTTCCGTGCGGCCCTGACCCGCGTGGTGAATTCCTATGCGCGCGACAAGAAGTTGCTCAAGGAAAAGGACTCCAACCTCACCGGGGACGACATCCGCGAGGGTCTCGCCGCGGTGATCTCGGTCAAGGTCGGCGAGCCGCAGTTCGAGGGCCAGACCAAGACCAAGCTCGGCAACACCGAGGTGAAGAGCTTCGTGCAGAAGGCCTCCGGTGAGCACCTCGAGCACTGGTTCGAGGCCAACCCGGCCGAGGCCAAGATGATCGTGAACAAGGCGGTGGACTCCGCCCACGCCCGACTCGCCGCCCGCAAAGCGCGAGATCTGGTGCGTCGCAAGAGCGCCACCGACATCGGTGGTCTGCCCGGCAAGCTCGCCGACTGCCGGTCCAACGATCCCAGCAAGTGCGAGGTCTACCTGGTGGAGGGTGACTCCGCCGGTGGGTCGGCCAAGACCGGTCGTGACTCGATGTACCAGGCGATCCTGCCGTTGCGCGGCAAGATCATCAACGTCGAGAAGGCCCGCATCGACCGCGTCCTCAAGAACGCCGAGGTCCAGTCGATCATCACCGCCTTCGGTACCGGCATCCACGACGAGTTCGACATCAGCAAGCTCCGCTACCACAAGATCGTCCTGATGGCCGACGCCGACGTCGACGGTCAGCACATCTCGACGCTGCTGCTGACCCTGCTGTTCCGGTTCATGCGTCCGCTCATCGAGCAGGGCCACGTCTACCTGGCGCAGCCGCCACTGTACAAACTCAAGTGGCAGAAGGGCGCCGAGCCGGAGTACGCCTACAGCGACCGCGAGCGCGATGCGATGATCGAGGCCGGTGTGTCCTCCGGCAAGAAGATCAACACCGACGACGGTATCCAGCGCTACAAGGGCCTCGGCGAGATGAACCCGAGCGAGCTGTGGGAGACCACCATGGACCCGGCCACCCGGACCCTGCGTCTGGTCACCCTCGACGACGCCGCCGCAGCCGACGAGCTGTTCTCGGTCCTGATGGGCGAAGACGTCGTCGCCCGACGCAGTTTCATCGCCCGCAACGCGAAAGACGTTCGCTTCCTTGACGTCTGATCTGTGATCCCGGGAGAACTCTCCCGGCACAGACGGATTCGACGCGAACACCCATGAAGGAATTCTGATGACTGACACCACCCTCCCGCCCGCCGGCGGTGAAGGCGATCGCATCGAACCGGTCGACCTCGGCCAGGAGATGCAGAACAGCTACATCGACTACGCGATGAGCGTGATCGTCGGACGCGCACTGCCGGAGGTGCGCGACGGTCTCAAGCCGGTGCATCGCCGACTGCTCTACGCCTCCTACGACGCCGGGTTCCGCCCCGACCGCAGCTATGTGAAGTCGGCGAAGCCCGTTGCCGAGACGATGGGCAACTACCACCCGCACGGCGACTTGGCCATCTACGACGCCCTGGTGCGTCTGGCCCAGCCGTGGTCGATGCGTTACCCGCTCGTCGACGGTCAGGGCAACTTCGGTTCCCGCGGCAACGACGGCCCCGCCGCCATGCGGTACACCGAGGCCCGCCTGACCCCGCTGGCCATGCAGATGTTGCGTGACATCGACGAGGACACAGTCGATTTCACCCCGAACTACGACGGCAAGACCAATGAGCCGACGGTACTGCCGGCCCGCGTACCCAACCTGCTGATCAACGGCTCCGGCGGTATCGCGGTCGGTATGGCCACCAACATCCCGCCGCACAACCTCAACGAGGTCGCCGACGCCATCTTCTGGGCGCTCGAACATCACGACGCCGACGACGAGAGCACCCTCGCGGCGTGCATGGAGCGGATCAAGGGACCGGATTTCCCCACTGCGGGCCTGATCGTCGGCGGCCAGGGCATCAAGGACGCCTACACCACCGGTCGTGGATCGATTCGTATGCGCGGTGTGGTCGAGATCGAGGAGGGCAAGGGCGGGCAGGCGCAGATCGTCATCTCCGAGCTGCCCTACCAGGTCAACCCCGACAACATGATCCAGTCGATCGCCGAGCAGGTGAACGAAGGAAAACTCAAGGGCATCAGCAAGATCGAGGATCACTCCTCCGATCGTGTGGGCCTGCGGATCGTGGTGACGCTGCGTCGTGACGCGGTCGCCAAGGTCGTGCTGAACAACCTGTACAAGCACAGCCAGCTGCAGACCAGCTTCGGCGCCAACATGCTGTCCATCGTCGACGGCGTGCCGCGCACCCTGCGCCTCGACCAGATGATCCGCCACTATGTGGCCCACCAGATCGACGTCATCGTGCGCCGCACCCGGTACCGGTTGCGCAAGGCCGAAGAGCGTGCCCACATCCTGCGCGGTCTGGTCAAAGCACTCGACGCCCTGGACGAAGTGATCGCATTGATCCGTGCGTCGGCCAACACCGAGGCCGCCCGCACCGGGTTGATGGACCTGCTCGAGATCGACGAGATCCAGTCC
Source organism: Gordonia sp. NPDC003376 (assembly GCF_053589235.1). Taxonomy (NCBI): domain Bacteria; kingdom Bacillati; phylum Actinomycetota; class Actinomycetes; order Mycobacteriales; family Gordoniaceae; genus Gordonia; species Gordonia sp. NPDC003376. Next base: position 109,179 of record NZ_JBSFRM010000014.1, read on the forward strand.
GATGCCATCCTGGCGATGCAGCTCCGCCGCCTGTCGGCGTTGGAGCGGCAGAAGATCATCGACGAGTTGGCCGAGATCGAGCGCGAGATCGCCGACTACAAGGACATCCTGGCCCGCCCGGAACGTCAGCGTGCGATCGTCCACGACGAGCTCGCCGAGATCGTCGACAAGTACGGCGACGAGCGTCGGACCAAGATCATCGCCGCCGACGGGGAGGTCTCCGACGAGGACCTGATCGCCCGCGAGGACGTCGTCGTCACCATCACCGAGACCGGCTACGCCAAGCGCACCAAGACAGACCTGTATCGCAGCCAGCGACGCGGCGGGAAGGGGGTTCAGGGTGCCGGCCTCAAGCAGGACGACATCGTCGCGCACTTCTTCGTGTGCTCCACACACGATTGGATCCTCTTCTTCACCACCAAGGGCCGCGTGTACCGCGCCAAGGCCTACGAGCTGCCAGAGGCCAACCGCACCGCCCGCGGCCAGCACGTCGCCAACCTGCTGGCCTTCCAGCCGGAGGAGCGGATCGCCCAGATCATCCAGATCAAGGCCTACGACGACGCGCCGTACCTGGTGCTCGCCACCCGCAACGGTCTGGTGAAGAAGTCGCGCCTGGAGGACTTCGACTCCAACCGGTCCGGCGGTATCGCCGCGATCAACCTGCGTGGCGAGGACGAGCTGGTCGGGGCGCAGCTGTGCAGTGCCGACGACGACCTGCTGCTGGTCAGCCACAAGGGTCAGTCGATCCGCTTCCACGCCGACGACGAGGCGCTGCGGCCGATGGGTCGTCAGACCTCCGGCGTGCAGGGTATGCGGTTCAACGACGACGACACGCTGCTGTCGCTCAACGTGGTCCGCGAGGGCACCTACCTGCTGGTGGCGACCTCGGGCGGCTACGCCAAGCGCACCGGGATGGACGACTACCCGGTGCAGGGTCGTGGCGGGAAGGGCGTGCTGACCATCCAGCACGACAAGCGGCGCGGCATCCTGATCGGTGCGACCATCGTCGACGACGACTCGGAGCTGTACGCCATCACCTCCGGTGGTGGGGTCATCCGGACCGCGGCCAAGCAGGTCCGCAAGGCGGGTCGACAGACCAAGGGTGTGCGTCTGATGAATCTCGACGAGGGGACCACACTGCTGGCCATCGCCCGCAATGCCGACGAACCGGACATCGAGTCCGAGTGACCTGACATCACATGCGAGCCACGATCCCGGCGCGGGGTCGTGGCTCGCGTTGTGTGACGCCCATAACCGATAGGGTGGACCAGACGGTTCGCCGGGCCTTGTGTCCGCCGAATTGCCGGATGAGCAGCCGCGGCGAGACGCCGAGTGAGGGAACACCAGTGAGCCAACCGAACGATCCGGACACGACCATGCCGGCGAAGTCACCGGCGACACCGGCGTCCGGTGGCGCCCCCGAGGGCCCCGGCGCGCAGCCCGGTCCCCAACGCGGTGCCCTGGTGCCGCCGTGGCAGCGCGGCCCCGCCGAGGCCGCACCGCCGACCGGGGAGGGAGAGAAGAACGGCAACGGTGAGCGTCCCGCCGGTCCGCCGCCGCGCGGGGTGGTGTCCAGCAGTCCGGTCACCGGTCCCGGAAACGCTGGTCCCGCAGGTGGGGGAGCACCCACCAACGGCCAGGTCCCGGTGAAGAAGCTCGACGCCCCGCAGGTGGGTCCGTCGGTTCCGCCGACCGGCAAGACCGACGGCAAGGAGCCGCCGCGTCCGCGGTTCACCGAGGTCCCCACCCGCACGATCACCCGGGATCCCTCGGCGGACGAGCAGCTGCCCGATCTCGACCAGATCCACCACGCCGACGTCGCGAAGGCCGCCGCCGCGGCGAACGCCAAGACCGAGACGATCACCCGTCCCGCGCCCGCCCAGGTGGGCAAGGCGGCGACCGGGGGAGCCGGGCTCCGAGCGGCGGTCCAGATCCGCCGGCTGGATCCGTGGGCCACGTTCAAGGTGTGCGGCACGCTGGCCGTGATCGGCTTCGTCATCTGGATGATCGCCATCGCCGTGCTCTACCTCGTCCTCGACGGGATGGGTGTCTGGGAGCAGATCAACAGCTCGTTCGGCACTCTCGTCACCGCCGACAACAGCTCCACCGAGGGAGACATCATCGGTGCGGGATCCGTCTTCGGCTACGCGGCCCTGCTCGGTGTGATCAATTCCATACTCATCACCGCGCTCGCCACCATCGGCGCCTACATCTACAACATCGTCGCCGACATGGTCGGCGGTCTCGAGGTGACCCTCGCCGACCTGGATTAGTCCAGGTCAGACGGCTGCCGAGAAGTCGTTTTGGTTTCTCGGCATGCCGTGGGGTAATGTCTGTCCTCGGTTCAAGGGCCTATAGCTCAGGCGGTTAGAGCGCTTCGCTGATAACGAAGAGGTCGGAGGTTCAAGTCCTCCTAGGCCCACTGCGAGTGGATGTTCGCATCCGATACGCACCCAACGTCGGACCCGCGCGACGCGGAAACGGCACGGGGCCTTAGCTCAGTTGGTAGAGCGCTGCCTTTGCAAGGCAGATGTCAGGAGTTCGAATCTCCTAGGCTCCACATCTTCTTCTCGCACTGTTCGTGCATCTTCCGTCGGATCCGACGCTCGATCGATCCTTGTTCGCAACTACATTGAGTGCGTGAACGCACCGTCGGACGACCCGGTGTTGGTGTGGCGGTGGCTTCCGGCGGGGCTCGCCGCTGTTGCCGCGATTCCGGCAGTGATCGTCACGGCGCTCGGATCCGTCCAGGAGGGTGCGGCCTTCGCGCTCGGGTTGCTGCCGGCGCTGATCGTCGGAATCCCACCGGACCGGCGTCATCGGGTCGTCCTGCTGATCGCCGCGGTGATCGTCGGTCTCCCCATCGTCCTGGGCGCTACGGTGACGTCGATTCCGGTGCTGGCGCTGGTGGTGATCTTCGTCCTCCCGGTGCTGGCCACGGTCACCGCCGGACGCTTGCAGCGTCCCCGGGTGTCGATGCTGCTGATCCTGCTGGTGCCGCCGCTCACGGGTATCGGGTTGAGTCTGGACGGCGTCACGGCCGGGCTGCACCTGATGTTGCTGTTCATCGCCGGGTGCGCCTTCACCTTCCTGATCGCGCTCGCGGTACCGCCGGATCGCCTGCCTGCGGCCGCGGCGGACGGTCCGCCACCGCCGATCCCCGACGTCGCCTACGGTGTCACGTGCGGTCTGGTGGGCGTGATCACCGCCGGGGTTGGGTACCTGCTGGACTTCGACCACATCGGATGGGCATGCGCCGCGGCGCTGCTGGTGATGCGTCCCGATCGCGATCTGCAGACCTGGCGGACCGCCGGACGTTTCGTATCCGTACTGGTGGGTGCGGCGGCCGGTGCCGGACTCGTCGAGTTGGGCCCGGAGCCATGGGTCTTCGCAGTGGTGATCTGGATCGTCGTGTGCGCGATCGCCGGGACACGGGGCAGCCGCTGGTACGTGCTGCCGACGTTCACCACGTTCCTGGTGATCGTGTTGCTGAGCTACCCGGACGGCGCCCAGGCGGCGGGCCGCTTCGGTGAGCGGGTCGGCGAGACCGTGCTCGGTCTCGTGGTGGCCGCGGTGGCCAGCGTGCTGCCGGCCGTGTGGCACAAGAACCACCGAACCTCGCCTATCCGCGGTGCGGACCACACCGTGGAGCGACCACCGGACATGGAGGGATGATCACGCGCCGCACACGGGCGCTCGAAGACGCACTTGGTGTCAGACCCGCGCCGCGACGTACCGTGCGGCGTCGAGCGTGTCACCGTTCACCGAGTACAGGACGTGCAGTGCGTTGGGCTGCTGGACGGGCGAACCGTCACACACCACATCGCCGGGAATGCAGTAGGAGACGGTGTCAGCGCGGTACTGGGCGCCGATGGTGATGGGCGGTGCCCCGATGTCCCGTATCCACCGATCCGACGGGGGCGCGAACAGCACGGCGGCCTGGATCTTCGGGGCGACCGTCGAGGGCAGCGGCTTGGGGACCTGATCGGAGTACTGCTGATACTGCGGTTCGAGCTGAATTCCGCCGCTGAGCGTGTAGGAGGCGACGACGGCACCCTGCGAATACCCGCCGACGACGATGTCGGTCCCCGGGCATGAGCGGGCCACGGACGTGATCCGCGCCTGGGCATCCCGTACACCGTCGAGGACGCTGTCGATGATCGCGCGACGATTGTCGAACTTGGCGCTCGCTGGGTAGCGCACGGGGTATCCGACCACGGTCTTGCCCGGCAGCTGACTACGGACGGCCTCGACGAAGGAGATGCCGGTCAGGCCCATCGGCGCGCCGTCTTCGGCGGTACCCCGGGCGAACACCACCTCGACGTCCGGGCAGGACGCTGCTGCGGCGTGCGGGGCCGGAACGACGAGCAGTGCCGTCACCAGCGTGATCAGACCGGACAGGGTCAGCAGGACGCGCCTCATCATGGCGCAGATGCTACCGGTGGGTGGTGACGACGGGGTGTCGAACGGGTCGAATCATGAGCACGTCGAACAACCGCTGCCAAAGTAGTTGAGGTACAACGCAATTCGGGCAGTCTAGCGATTCGGACAGGACTAACCGAGGCCCCACAGCAGTAGGTAGGCGATCAACGCGACCAGGATCGCCACGACGTAGGTCCATCCGACGACGATCGCGACGGTGGCGAACGCCGATCCGTACTCCCGGGTCCGCCGGATCTGATTCCGCGCGCGGTATCCGAGGAACAGTCCGATCGGTGACGTACAGCCCAGCACCGAGAGCACCATCGCCCACACCGACAGCTTGTTGGTGGGTGCCGTGGTGCGGGTTTGGGGTCGTGCGGCGGCGCGCTGAGCGCCCACGGACACCTCCTCGTCGGGGGCGGCGGCCTGTCGGGCCGCATCGCCGGGGGAAGAAGTCGGGGTGGCAGAAAGGGCGGGGGCAGACGACGTGGCAGCGGGCGCCACCGGCGTCAGAACGGTCTCGGCCGCCTTGTCCACATCGACCGCCGAGTATGCCTGGGGTCGTGGTGGCGGCGGTGTATCGGTGGTGCTGCGGGTCGGCGCATCGGGCGCCCCGGGGGCCGGTGCGGTCAGGTTGCGGGTCTCGCCGGCCTCCGGGTCCGGTGGCGGGACAGGCGGCCCGGCCGGTCGGCCGGCGTTCATCGGGGCCACTCCACCCGGCCGCGGGCCGCGTGGAGGCGGGGGAGGCATCCGCGTGCCGGGACCGGGCCGGGCACCGGGCGGCGGACCCCCACGCCAGCCGGACTGGGGACCCGGTCCGGGTTGGGGCGAAGGTGCGGGCCCGCCCTGCGGTGGGCCGGGACGCGGGCCCGGACCACTGGGTGCCGGACCGCCCGGCGGGGGCCCACTGGGGCCGGTGGGCGGCAGCGGCCGCGGACCTGGGCCGGTGTTGGACATCGGTGCGCCGGGTCCGGGACCGTTCGGCCCGGGACTGTTGGATCCTGCATCGGGCGCCGGTGGTCGGGGACCACCGCCGGTGATCGGCGGACCGGCCGGTCGAGAGGCAGCCGGGGCGGACGGACCACCGGGACCGCCGACACCGGGACCGCCGACACCGGGACCGCCGACACCGGGACCGCCGCTCACCGGTGCCGTCGGACGCCGCTCCCACGGTGCGGAGACGCTGCCGGACGGACTGCCGGCCTCGGGCTCGTTCCAAGTACTCGCCCCGGGCGCCGGGGCCTCGGGGCCCCGCGGCGTCGGCTCGGCGCCGGCCGCGTCTTCGCTGCGGCCGCCGTCCACGGGCCGGTTGTCATCGGAGTTCACCTGTTCAAAGTACCTGCCGGGCGTCTCGCCCCGAATCGGTGACGTGGCCGCGGCACCGGATGCGTGCCCCGGATCGGACGTCGGATCAGGACGCCGCGGCGTCGGGCTCGACAACGGGCTCGAGATCCTCGACCCGCGGCACGGTCGGCGAGACCGGCGGGATCTCGGTACGGCTGCGTCGCACGATGATCACCGCACCCAGGGCGGATAGGGTCGTCGTGACCAGGGCACCGACGAGGAGCAACAGGTACTTCTTGGGCATGTCACACAGGGTGCCAGTTCGCCCTTGATGGTGCTACTCGCCGACATCCGTTCGAGGATTTGGTTGGATGGAAGTGTGAGCACATCTACACAGACCGCCACCATCACAACCAACCGCGGCGACATCAAGGTCGAACTGTTCGGCAACCACGCGCCGGAGACCGTCGCCAACTTCGTCGGCCTCGCCGACGGCACCAAGGACTACGCGGCCAAGAACGCCGCCGGTTCCGACTCCGGTCCCTTCTACGACGGCTCGGTGTTCCACCGCGTCATCGAGGGCTTCATGATCCAGGGCGGTGACCCCACCGGCACCGGCCGCGGTGGCCCCGGCTACCAGTTCAAGGACGAGTTCCACCCGGAGCTGCAGTTCGACCGTCCGTACCTGCTGGCGATGGCCAACGCCGGACCGGGCACCAACGGCTCGCAGTTCTTCATCACCGTCGGACCCACCCCGCACCTGAATCGTCGCCACACCATCTTCGGTGAGATCACCGATCCCGCCTCGCAGCAGGTCGTCGACGCGATCGCCACCACCGCCACCGACCGCGCCGACCGTCCGGTCGACGCCGTCGTGATCGAGAAGATCGAGGTCGCCTGACCGTTCCCCCCGCCGGGCCGCCGGCGGTGTGTTATCGCCACCCCGACCGTCCCACCGCGTTGTCCTGCACGCGGTGTGGGCGGCCGGCCTGTCCGGAGTGCCTACGTCCCGCCGCGGTCGGCGCGCACTGTGTGGACTGTCTACGAGCCGAGGGATCCCACCAGCAGGTGCGAACCCCGCACTTCTCCGATCAGGGTGTCCGCCCGGTGGTCGGCGCTCCGGTCACGGTCCGCCGGCCGATCGCGACCTACTCGCTGATCGGCATCAACGTCGCGGTCTTCCTGTGGACGGTGATCGCCGCGGGATCCTTCGACGTGCAGATCTCCACACCCATCCTGTACGGCGAACTCGTCCGCGGGAACGTGGTGCTCGGTGAGTACTACCGACTGTTCACCGCAGGATTCCTGCACTACAGCGTGCTGCACCTGGCCGTGAACATGATCTCGCTGTACATCCTCGGACGTGATCTCGAGGTGGCCCTCGGGATCGGGCGCTACCTGATGGTCTACGTGATCTCGTTGTTCGGCGGCAGCGCCGCGGTGATGGTGGCGCAGGCCGACGAGGGACGCTCGGCGGGGGCATCCGGAGCCATCTTCGGCCTGATGGGTGCCATGCTGATCGTCGTCCTGCGTCTGCGGGTCTCCCCGGCGCCGGTGATCACGATCATTGCGATCAACCTGGTCCTGTCGTTCACGATCAGCGGTATCTCGTTGCCTGCGCACGTCGGCGGGCTCGTCTTCGGTGCGGCGGCCACCGCCGCGGTCGTCTACGGACCCCGGCTGCTACCGGCCGCACAGCGCACCCAGCGCAACGCGAACATCGTCGGCTGGAGCGGGCTCGGCGTGTTGTTGCTGGTGGCGATCGCGATCAGCGTGCTCGTGGCCGTCACCTACACCGGCCAGATCCTGGTCTACGTGCGTTAACGGGTGTCGTCGACGGGAAATCCGGCCCGTCCGATCTCCTCGGCCACCTCGACGATGTCGGCGCCGAGATCCCACCGCGAGAACACCGCGAGGCGGCTCAGATCATCGGAGTCGTCTCGCGGATTCGCGGTCTCGCCGAAGTTGTCCACGTTATCCACAGACCGGTTATCCACAGCGAAATCGATCTCGAGTTGTCCCGATCGGCGTCCGATCCGACGCAGGGTGAGCACCCGTACGCGGAGGACGTCGGCGGGGGTGAGCGTGGTGGAGCCACCGATCGTGCGGATGGCGAGAGCGGGCACATCGCCGGTGGTCAGGGCCAGTCTTGGCCGGATAATCGCAGCGTAGGCACCAAATCCGGTGACCATCAGGCCGGCGATCGCCATCAGTGCGCGGCCGGTGGCGTCGGTGGACAGCAGTACTGCACAGAGGAGTAGCGCGATGCCACCGACCAGGAGGGCGGCCACCGCGGGAGCTGGGGTCGACCACCTGGTGGTGGTCGAGGGGGGCGAGTTATCCACAGTAGTTACTCACAGTGGGGATGACTTACACACATGTAATTTCCACACTGTGGATAACCCTGGGGACAACGCCGACCGGACATGATCGGCGGTCAGCGCCACCGCATGGTCATCAACAGGCCACCCACCATCAGGGCGAAACCGATCAGGAAGTTCCACGGCCCCAGATCGGCCATCCAGTGCAGGGCCTGGCCCTCGCCGCCGTAGGTCGTCTCGCTCGCGGCGAGGTAGTAGACGATCAGCCAGGCCAGGCCGAGCAACATGAGACCGAGCATCACGCCGACGTAGATGGCGCTGGAGGGTCCGGCCTTCACCTTGACCGGCGTACGACTGGCCGGGTTGATGGTGTAGTCGGTCTTCTTCCGGACTTTTGACTTCGGCATGACTTCCTTGTGTTGTGCGGCAGATCGCGCCGGCGGACCGGAGCACGACCGCGTCGGTGGCATCTGAATACGGCAACTGATTGCGACAACGACCGCAGCCAGATGAAGACACGTCGCTTCTACGGTATCTCACCAGGTCGGTGCGGTGAGAACCTCGAACACAGCCGGGTACCCTGACACGGGTGACCAGCACGACACCCGCAGCGTCGGATCCCGCAGCTCTGCATTCCTCTGGGTCGTCCACCGGACGCATCCTCGTCGTCGACAACTACGACAGCTTCGTCTACAACCTGGTGCAGTACCTGGGGCAGCTCGGTGTGACCGCAGAGGTCTGGCGCAACGACGACGCTCGCCTCACCGACGACGAGGGTCACTTCACCACCGAATCGCTGACCGCCGCGGTCACCGGATTCGACGGTGTGCTGCTCAGCCCGGGTCCGGGGACCCCCCAGCGTGCCGGCGCGACCATGCCGCTGGTCGCCGTCGCCGCGTCCACCGGGCTGCCGCTGCTCGGTGTGTGCCTGGGCCACCAGGCCATCGGCGCGGCCTTCGGCGGAACCGTCGACCGTGCCCCCGAACTGCTCCACGGCAAGACCTCGCTGGTCCACCACGATCAGGTCGGTGTGCTGCGCGGCCTGCCGGATCCGTTCACCGCGACCCGCTACCACTCGCTCACGGTGCTCCCCGAGACCATGCCCGACGAGCTGGTCGTCACCGGACGCACCGAGTCGGGTATCGTGATGGGCCTCGCGCACCGCGAACTGCCGATCCACGGCGTGCAGTTCCATCCGGAGAGCGTGCTCACCCAGGGCGGACACCGCATGCTCGCCAACTGGCTGGCCGTGTGTGGGATCGAGATCGCGGACTCACGGGTCACCGCGCTCGAGGCGGAGATGGCCGACGCCGTCGGCGCGGCCGGGGCGATCGGCATCTAGCCACCCACCCTCGGCCGGAGTCCTGCACACCGGGCGGGTGGCCACCGGGCGTCAGATCTCCGGGGCCCATCTCCGGATCCGCCGGCGTTCCCCCTTCATGGGGCTCGTGTCGTGCGACCCGTCTCGTGCGACCCGGGGGTCAGCCCGGCAGCAGGCTGGCCCGCCCGATCGTGATGGACACCGAGTCGGTCTTGCGGACCTTGGATCCCGCGGCCGGGTCCTGCGAGAGCACCTTGCCGTCGTCGGGGCTACCGAGCGGCACCCCGCGGGTGGTCTGGGTGAGCGTCCCGTTGTTCCAGCCGGCCCGCTGTAGCGCGGTCCGTGCCTGATCCGGGGTCTGCCCGCCCAGGTCAGGCATCGCGAACAGGTTGCCGCGCGAGATGGTCAGCTGCACCGTCGAACCCTGCTTGACCGTGTTGCCGGCGACCGGCGACGAGCTGACCACCTGGCCGGCGGGCAGGTCGGAGTCACCGGGCACCACGACGATCTTCAATCCGAGCTGATCGAGTTGGGTGCGGGCGTCGGATTCGAACTCGCCGATCAGGTTCGGGATGCTCACTTCCTTGGGCCCGGTACTGATCCGCAGCACCACGGGGTCGCGGACCGGGGCATCCGAGCCCACCGCCGGGTTGGTGTCGACCACCGCACCCTCCTCGACGTCGATCGAATCGACCTTGACCACCTGGATCTGGTTGAACCCGGCCTCTTTGAGCATCGTGGTGGCCTGGGCCTCGGTCTTGCCCCGCACATCCGGGACGCGGTGTCGTTCGCGACCGCTGGAGATGAACAGATTGACCGTCGAACCCTCGGCGGTCGGCACGTTCTCCCCGGGTGCCGAGCGCGTGGCCTTGCCCGCCGGGACCGTCTCGCTGCTCTCGTCGAGCTGCTTGACGTCGAAACCGGCCTTCTCCAGGGAGGACCTCGCATCGGCGGCCGACAGTCCGGCCACGGCCGGCACCGACACGTTGTGGGCCGACGAGTCCGACGACCACGGCGCCCACCACACGAGCAGACCGATCAGCAGCACCGCCACCGCCGCCAGTGACCCGGCGATCAGCAGCGGCGAGCGCCGCCGCAGGGGCACACCGTCATCGTCGCCGGCGGCGTCCACCGCGGGCTGACGGCCCGAATCGGTGCGCAGCGCACGCCGCGGCCCGGAGTCGAGCAGCGCCGACCGGTCCTCGTCGCTCATCAGCAGCGGCGCCGACGGTTTGCCGCCGGCGAGCACCTTGATCAGATCCGATCGCAGTTCGGCAGCCGACTGGTAGCGGTTCTCCTTGTTCTTGCTCATCGCCTTCATGACGATGGAGTCCAGCTCCGGGGGGATGTCCGGCCGGATCGCCGACGGCCACCGCGGATCCTCGTGGACATGCTGGTGGGCGACGGCGACCGGCGAGTCCCCGGTGAACGGCGGCTCGCCGGTCAGCAGCTCGAACAGCACACAGCCCATCGAGTAGATGTCGCTGCGCGGATCCACCTTGATGCCGCGGGCCTGCTCCGGCGACAGATATTGCGCGGTTCCCATCACCGCACTGGTCTGGGTCATCGTCGACGTCGAGTCGTTCATCGCACGGGCGATGCCGAAGTCCATCACCTTGACCGCACCCGAGGTGTCGATCATGACGTTGGCCGGCTTCATGTCGCGGTGCACGATGCCGTTGCGGTGCGAGAAGTCCATCGCCGCGGCCACGTCGGCCATCCAGGTCATCGCCTGCCGCGGGGCCACCGGACCGTTGCGTCGCAGGACGTCGCGCAGCGTCTCGCCGTCGACGTACTCCATCACGATGAAGGGCAGTGGACCGTCCTCGGTCTCGGCCTCACCGGTGTCGAAGACCTGCACGATGGTCGGGTGGTTGAGCTTCGCCGCATTCTGCGCCTCACGGCGGAACCGCAGGTAGAAGGACGGATCTCGGGCCAGGTCGGCGCGCAGCACCTTCACCGCGACGTCGCGGTTGAGCAGCACGTCGCGGGCGTAGTGCACCTCGGACATGCCACCGAAACCGAGTGTCTCACCCAGTTCGTAGCGGTCGGAGAGGCGATGCGGGGTCGACATCATTCCGCTTTCATTCCGCCGGGAAACAGATCGGCGGACAGAACTGCCCGGTCACCGTCGGGGCGCCCGTGTCGTTGCCGTTGCCACCGGTTGTGGTGGTCTCGGCCGGGGCCTCGGTGGTGGTGCGGGTGGTCCGGGTCGTGGTGGTGGTCTCCTCTTGCGAGGTCGTGGTGGTGGGACGCTGCCGGGTGGTCTCGGTGGTCTCGGTGGTCGGTTCGGCCGTGGTGGTCTCGGTGGTGGTCTCGGTGACCGTCGACGATGCCGGCGGCGGGGTGGTCGACGACCCGTCCGCCTGCGCCAGGTAGTAGCCGATCAACGCGATCGCACCCACCAGCAGCGCTGCCGCGACACCGGCGAGCACCTTCTGGCCGGTGGTCCAGCCGCTGGTGGCGACGGCAGCGGTGCCGTGTGACGGCGTGGACGGCCGGGCCGCGGCCGAAGCCTCGGTCGGCAGTCCCACGTCGGTCATGGCCCGTGTTCCGGTCGGGCGTGCGGCCGCCGCGGCTGCCGCTGCGGCAGCACCGGCTGCGGCGGCGGTACCCGGTCGGGGTGGTCGATGACCGGCCCGGACCGCTGCGACCGCGTCGGCGAACGCGCCACCGTTGGGGTAGCGCTGCTTGGGATCCTTCGACATCGTGATGTCGATGAGCTCGCGCACGTTGGCCGGCACGGTGTCCGGCAGCGGCGGCGGGGTCTCGCGGATGTGCTTCATCGCGACGGTGATCGCACCGTCGCCGAGGAAGGGTCGGCGACCCACCAGGGCCTCGTAGCCCACCACGCCCAGCGAGTACACGTCCGACGCCGCGGTCGCGTCGTCGCCGGTGGCCTGCTCGGGCGAGATGTACTGGGCGGTTCCCATCACCATGCCGGTCTGGGTGACCGGGGCGGCGTCGACCGCCTTGGCGATGCCGAAGTCGGTGATCTTGACCTGCCCGGTGGGGGTGATCAGGATGTTGCCCGGCTTGACGTCGCGATGCACCAGCCCCTGATTGTGTGCGGCCTGCAGCGCCCGACCGGTCTGCTCGAGCATGTCGAGGGTGTTGGTCACCGACAGCCGGCCCAGTCGCGAGATCACCGAGTTCAACGGCTCACCGTCGACCAGTTCCATCACCAGGTACGCCAGCGTGCCGCCGCCACGATCCGGGGTCTCGCCGTAGTCGAAGACGTTGGCGATGCCGGGATTGTTCAGCATGGCGGTGGTCTGCGCCTCGGTGCGGAACCGCGCCGTGAACTCCGGGTCGTCGGAGTATTCGGCCTTGAGTACCTTGACCGCCACCCGACGATTCAGCCGGGTGTCAAGTGCTTCCCACACCTGTCCCATACCGCCGGTGGCGATCAGCCGCATCAGCCGATAGCGGTCGGCGATGATGGTGCCGTTCTGCAGCGTCATCGTCCACCTCCTACATAAGCATTGATCACCGCGCGACCGATCGGACCGGCGGTTCTCGCACCGACCGACGCCACGCCATCCTGTCCGTTCTCGACGACGACCGCCACTGCGATCTTCGCGTCGGTCGACGGACCGAATGCGATGTACCACGTGTACGGCGTGGTCACCGTGCGGTCGCCGTGCTCGGCGGTTCCGGTCTTCGAGGCTATCGGTACCGAGCCGCCGCCCGTGTTCGAGTAGTTCTCGGATCCGACCATCATCGAGGTCAGGCTAGCCGCCTGCTCCGACGTGATCGGCGAGTCCACCGTCGTCGGGGGCGTCGTGTACAGCGTTCGCAGGTCCGCCGACTGCAACTTGTCCACGAGGTACGGCTGCATCCGCACGCCGGCGTTGGCGACCGTCGCCGCGACCATCGCGTTCTGCAGAGCGGTCATCGCCACGTCCTTCTGCCCGATCGCCGACAACGCGAGCGATGCGCGGTCTGGGATCGGTCCGACGGTGGACGCGACGACCGGCATCGGGATGTTCGGTGCCGGGGTGTCCAGGCCGAACAGGCGGGCGGTCTGCTTGAGCTTGGCGGTGCCGTCATCCATCTTGTTCAGCACCAGGTCGGCGAAGGCGGTGTTGCACGAGTACTTGATCGCATCGGCGAGCGTCACCGTTCCACCGCCCGGGCAGGTCTCGTCGCCGTAGTTGGGCAGACTCGCGGTGCTGTCGGGCAGCCGGAAGTCGGCCGACCCGGTCAGCCGGGTGTCGGCGGTCTTGCCGTCGCGCAGCCCCGCGGCCGCGGTGACCACCTTGAACGTCGAGCCCGGCGGGTACACCTCTTCGATCGCGCGGTTCTGCAGGCGCTTGTCGGGTCCGGTGTCGACGGCCCACGCGGCCTCGCGCACGTTCTGGTCGTGGCTGGCCAGCAGGTTGGGGTCGTAGCTCGGTGTCGACACCATCGCCAGGATCTTGCCGGTGGCCGGGTCCATCGCCACCACCGCACCGCGGCACGGTCCGTCGCACGGGCCGTTGACCATAGCGTCGTAGGCGGTGACCTGCAGCTTCGGGTCGATGGTGGTCACCACGTTGCCGCCCCGGGGGTCGCGGCCGGAGAACATGTCCATGAAGCGCTGCCCGAACAGCCGGTCGTCGTTTCCGGTGAGGATCGAGTTCTCGTACTGCTCGAGGCCCACCGAGCCGTATTGGATCGAGTAGTAGCCGGTGACCGGGGCGAATGCGCGCGGTTCCACCGGGTAGGTGCGCAGGTACTTGTAGCGGCTGTCGGTCGGCTGCGACGCCGCGATCACCTCGTTGCCGGCGATGATCGAGCCGCGCTGCCGTGAGTACTCGTCGAGCAGCACGCGGTCGTTGCGGGGGTCGTAGCGCAGCGAGTTCGCCTTGAAGACCTGCACATAGGTGGCGTTGGCCAGCAGGATCACGATCAGCACGATCACTGCGACCGACACCCGTCGGATGGGTTTGTTCACGAGCGTTTCACCGCCCGGGTCTCCAGCGACTCCACCGGCTTGGGCGTCGGCCGACGCTTGGTCGGGTCGGGCTCACGCGCCGCGTTGGAGATCCGGATCAGCAGCGCCACCAGCACATAGTTGGCCAGCAGCGACGACCCGCCGTACGACATGAACGGCGTGGTCAGGCCGGTCAGCGGGATCAGTTTGGTGACACCGCCGACGACGACGAAGACCTGAACCGCGATGGTGAAGGCGAGTCCGGTGGCCAGGAGCTTGCCGAAGCTGTCGCGGACGGCCACGCCGGTCCGCAGGCCACGCATGATGAAGATCAGGTACAGCATCAGGACGGCCGCCAGACCCACCAGGCCGAGCTCCTCGCCGATGGTGGCGATGATGAAGTCGGTGTTGGCGAACGGCACCGCATTCGGGCGCCCGGAGCCCAGGCCGGTCCCGAACAATCCGCCGGTGGCCAGCCCGAACAGGCTCTGACCCACCTGGTATCCGGTGGAGTAGAAGTCGGCAAACGGGTCGCGCCACACCGCCACACGCACCTGCAGGTGGCTGAACAGGTTGTAGGCCACCACCGCGCCCACCGCGAACAGGCTCAGGCCCAGCACCAGCCAGCTGACCCGCTCGGTGGCCACGTACACCATGGTCAGGACGGTGGTGAAGATCAGCAGTGAGGTGCCCAGGTCGGACTCGAAGGCCAGCACGCCGATCGCGAGGATCCAGGCGACCAGCAGCGGCCCGAGGTCGCGGGCGCGCGGGAAGTCGATGCCCAGGAACTGTTTGCCCGCGGTGGTGAACAGGTCACGCTTGGACACCAGGAACGCCGCGGCGAAGATGATGATCAGGATCTTGGAGAACTCGCCGGGCTGGATGTTGAACAGCGGCGTGCGGATCCAGATCTTGGACCCGTTGATCTCCGACAGCGACGACGGCAGGATCGCCGGGATCGCCAGGAAGATCAGACCACCCAGACCCAGTGTGTAGGCGTAGCGCGAGAGTGCCCGGTGATCACGGATGACGATCAGGATCACCGCGAACACGGCCATGCCCAGATATGCCCACAGCAGCTGCTGATCGGCATTGTTGGTGCGTTCGCTCGGGTTGATGGTCTCGCCGGTGTTGCCCGAGCCCAGGTCGAGGCGGTGGATGAGCACCAGGCCGAGTCCGTTGAGCAGTGCGACGATCGGCAGGAACACCGGATCGGCGTGCGGTGCGTACCGGCGCACCACGAAGTGCCCGAGACCGAACAGGACGACGTAGCCGGCGACGTATTTCAGGATGTCCCACGAGAGGGTCTCGCCCTGCGCGCTCTGCACGATGAGCAGCGCGATGGTGACCACACCGATGGCGAACACCAGCAACGCCAGTTCGATGTTGCGTCCGGTGTGCTCGGGTGGGCTGGGCGGGGCGTGGGTGGGGGAGGCGGTCTGGGTCATCTACGGCGTCCGACAGCCGTCCTGCCCGGTCGGGACCGGGGTGGACTGGGGGATCGACGGGGACGTGGGAGCCGATGTCACACCCGACGAGGGCACTTCCGACGACGGTCCGGTCACCGGGATGATCTCGCCCTGCTGATCGGATGCCGGGACCACCTCGTTGGCCGGCGGTACCGCACCGGGGGCCGGGGCGGGCGCCGGGGCGGTGGGGCTGGGCAGGGACTGGTCTGGGGTGGTCTCCGGACACAGTGGCAACAGTCGCAGACCACCGGCGGCCACCCGGATCTCGTCGAGCGGTTTGCCGGAGATGCTGTGCGACTCGACGGTGTTGCGCGACAGGGTGACCAGATCGCTGAGCGGCAGCGCGTCACACTTCTCGGTGCTGTCCATCGGGCGGAACTCGATGGTCGCGTCCGGCGAGGTGGGGTCGACGATGCACCCCTTTTGTGTGGGGTTGCTGACCTGCAGGAACAGGATGGTGTCGGGGGAGCCCTGGAAGATCAGGACGTTCCCGTCCTGTTCGCCGACGTAGTAGGTGCGGTGCAGGATGCCGCGGATCACGAAGAATCCGCCGACGATGGCCGCGATCACCACCACGGCGATCGCCGCGGCGACCCACCGTCCCCGATGCCGGGTGGGGGTGGGCTCGTCGTCGGGCAGGATCGTCGGGCGCTGCGGTTCGGCGAGTGGCGGACGCAGGGCGGCGGCCCGACCGGCCGCGGTCTTCGGGTCCGGGGTGTAGGCGTCCTCACCGGTTCCGGCGGCACCACCGACGATGGGTCGCGACTCGCCGTAATCGGTGTCGACGACGTCGGCGAGCACCACGGTCACGTTGTCGGGGCCGCCGCCGCGCAGCGCCAGCTCGATCAGCCGGTCGGCGCATTCCTTGTAGTCGGTGATCGACCCCAGTGTCTCGGCCAGGGTGTCCTCGCTGACCACGTCCGACAGTCCGTCGCTGCACAGCAGGTAGCGGTCTCCGGGGCGCGCCTCACGCATCGTGAGGGTGGGTTCGACGGCCTGGCCGGTCAGCGCCCGCATGATCAGCGACCGCTGCGGGTGGGTGTGTGCCTGTTCGGCGGTGATGCGGCCCTCGTCGACGAGGGTCTGCACGAAGGTGTCGTCGCGGGTGATCTGGGTGAGCTGGCCGTCGCGGTAGAGATAGCCGCGGGAGTCGCCGATGTGGCACAGGCCGATCCGGCTGCCGGCGAACAGGATCGCGGTGAGCGTGGTGCCCATGCCGTCGAGTTCGGGGGCCTGCTCCACCTGATGGGCGATCGCCTGATTGCCGGTCTGGGTGGCGCGGTCGAGCGCCGACAGCAGATCGCCCGACGGGTCGTCGTCGTCGAGGGAGCGCATCGCCTCGATCACCAGCCGGCTGGCGACCTCACCGGCGGCGTGGCCGCCCATGCCGTCGGCCAGGGCGAGCAGTCGGGGACCGGCATATGCGGAGTCCTCGTTGTTGGCTCGGACCAGGCCTTGGTCGCTTCGCGCGATATAGCGCAACACCAACGTCACGGGCGCAACTCGATCACGGTCTTGCCGATCCGGATCGGCGTGTTGAGCGGAACCTTGACAGCGGTGGTCACCTTGTCACGGTCCAGATAGGTGCCGTTGGTCGAACCCAGATCCTCGACGTACCAGTCGTCTCCGCGGCTCGACAGTCGTGCGTGCCGTTCGGATGCGTAGTCGTCGGTCAGCACCAGTGTCGAGTCGTCGGCCCGGCCGATCAGCACTGGCTGCGCGCCGAGTGTGATGCGTGTGTTGGCCAGTGCGCCGTGGGTGACGACGAGGAATCGCGCCGACCCGCGTGTGGACTGCCGGCCCCGACCGGATTCACCGGTGCGGAAGCGTGTCAGGCGTGATCCGGATGCGGTGACGATGTCGGCGCGCACGGTGCGGATCACGGCATAGACGAACAGCCAGAGCAGCAGCAGGAACCCCAGTCGGGTCAGCTGCAGCACCAACCCCTGCATGTCGAATCCACCTCCAGCGCGGTCTCGTGGTCGTCGAGTCGTCGGCTCCGCCTCGGTGATCCCGGGGCGAACGGACCCGACTGCGATCTTATGGGGTGAATCGCGGACACCCGTCATTCAGAGGTGTCAGTTCCGTCTCGACGTTGAACCGACGGTGGTGCATGCGGCCCGCCGCCGGGGGTGTTGTCGCGGTTCTACTGGAACCGGACGGTGATGTCGGAGTGTCCGACGCGGATGCGGTCACCGTCGGCGAGCTCCCAGCTGTTCACCTGCACGTCGTTGACGGTGGTGCCGTTGGTGGAGTTCAGGTCGGTGAGCATCGCGGTGCTGCCGTCCCAGCGGATCTCCAGGTGCCGGCGGGAGACGCCGGTGTCGGGGAGGCGGAACTGCGCGTCCTGGCCCCGTCCGACGACGTTGGAGCCCTCGCGCAGCTGGAAGGTTCGGTTGCTGCCGTCCTCGAGCATCAGGACGATCGCGCTCGGCGCGTAGCCGGCGGCGGGGCGTCCGTAGCCCTGGTCGTACCCGTAGCCGCCCTGCTGACCGTAACCCGGCTGCTGTCCGTAGCCCTGGTCATATCCGCCCTGCTGGCCGTAGCCGGGCTGCTGTGCATAACCCTGCTCGTAGCCCTGCTGGCCGTAACCCGGCTGCTGGCCGTAGCCGCCCTGATCCTGGCCGTAGCCCTGCTGGTAGTCGTAACCGCCCTGGCCGTGGCCACCCTGTTCGTAGCCCTGCTGGCCGTAGCCGGGCTGCTGTGCATAACCCTGCTCGTAGCCCTGCTGGCCGTAACCCGGCTGCTGTTCGTAGCCCTGCTGTGCGTACCCGGCCTGGTCGTATCCGCCCGGCTGGCTGCTGTAGCCAGGTTGCTGGCCGTAGCCGGCCTGCTCCTGGGCGGGTTGTGCGTAGCCCTGTTGGTAGTCGTAGCCCTGCTGGCCATAGCCACCCTGGTCGTACGCCGGCTCCGCGCCCCTGCGCTGGTCGTATCCGGGGTTCTGGGTCATTTCTGGGGCTCCTACTTCTCGGGCCGCGCCATCGGGACGCGGTTGTGCCTGTGGTCGTGCTGCCTGCCCGCGGGGTTCTGGCCGCGGCTCGGCATCCGGGTTGACCGCGCCACGAGCACGAAACATACCTGTATGTAAGGACGCAGACTGGTCGAACTCGACGACCACCTGGCCGTACGTCTGCCACCCGTTGTCATGGATGAAGTTCTCCAGGTGCTTGGAGAACCGCTTGCGGTTCAACTCGTACTCGGCCGCGATGTGTGCGTGGTCGGTCGGGCTGAACAGCAACGTGTAGCTGTTTGCGGCCAGGATTGTACCGTCGCCGAGGTTCTCGAGGGACTCCTCGGCTTCACGCTGGAGGCCGTTCTCGATCTCCTGCGGTGCCACCTCGCCGCCGAACACCCTCGCGAAACCGTCGTCGACGGCGCCTTCGAGCTTGCGCTCGATCCTCTGCAAGATCCCCACCACCGACCTCCCTTCGCGGCATTCTGGCGTGTCGCCGTGCATATGGCCTCTGATGATGATACCGATACTCGCGGTTACGGGTGTCATCGAGTAACTGCAGTACCCACCGTCTCACCGGCATCACGATGTCGGAAACACGGAAGTCCTCCTTTGATGGTGGACGAACACCGGCCGCGCGTCCACCTTCTGATCGACACGATGCTTCGATCGGATGGTGTTCGACCTCGTCGCGGGGTCCCGACGTGCCGATTTGTGGTTCGACAGGGTCTGCGTGCTATCGTCGTCCAGTCGCTGATCGAAGCCGTCGATCACGAAAGTCACGGGCGAGTGGCGGAATGGCAGACGCGCTGGCTTCAGGTGCCAGTGTCCTTCGGGACGTGGGGGTTCAAGTCCCCCTTCGCCCACCACGAGCAGTTCAGCTCAAAACACTGACAAGGGTCAGGTTGCAAAAATGCCGCCTGACCTTTCGTTTTTCTTCCATTGATCTACGGATGTCCGCAAAGCCGGCGATCGGGGAATCCGTGGGCGGAGTCCCCGACTTGGCTGTTTCGGTGCGGAATCTGGGTCGGTGTCATCGTTCTGATCGCAGGGTCACGTTCCGTCTGGGCCCATTTGTAGCAGTGAGGTCTGACAAATCCAGCGCGCTGGCCTGCCACACGGGCGATGTGTTCGTGTTCTGAGCCGGTTAGGCGGGAGGGATCCCGTCATGGGGCCATCGAGCACCCATGACGAGATCCAGTCTTAGCCTGGTTAGGTTGTTGGGTACAACCGTCCGTTCTCTCAGTGGTCATGGCTGCCTTGCGGGGTGTATCCCGTTGTGAGGGACTACCAGAGACCGCCCTGGATTCCGGGAGGGGCCGACCACCCAGCTAGCTCGCCAGGCGGAGGGAGGAACGAATCTGGGGCCTCGACGACGTGAAGGCGGCGGAGGGTGGCCCCGACGTTTCCTCGCATCCTGACGACATGGTGGCCGATTCCGATGCTGTCGGCACCGGCGATTCCCACAGTGAAACCGGCAACATGGATGTCGTCGCCAGAGGAGTCGAGCGTGGCGTGCGCAAAGACGCCTGACTGGACTGTTGCGGCCGATACCGCCGTCCCCTCGCGTGAGAAACACGCGTCCAGGCGGGGCTCGATATCGATCACCTTGCCCACAGCCGCACCGCTTATCGCCTGGACGGGTTGCAAGCCGATCATCCGGCCGCCGACCGCCCTAGATGTGCGCAGGGGCCCCGACAAAAGGTAGGCGCCGAACGCATGGCCTCGCATCAGGGCTGTCACTACCTCACCTTCAGGGATCATCTTCATGCGTTTCTTCAGGGCTATCCAATGTATGGGTTCCACACCTGATCGGCTTGCGGGACAACCGCGATCAATCCAGTCCACGCAGGAGACGGTACCCAAGTGTTAGTATCGCGTGCGATACAACCCGTGTGGGTTGAATGGATCGGTTGCGGACACAGGGACAATGGGGACGTGCCGGTCCCTGAGTCATCGTTGTCCGCTGTGCAGAGGCGGGTGAGAAGGTTGCGCAGAGATGCTGTTGGCGAAGCCGTCCGACGAGCACGCCTCAGTGCCGGGCTTACCCAGCAGGCGTTGGCCGACGCCAGCGGCGTGAGTCGCCCGGCGATTGCCCGGATCGAAACTGGCGAGGCATCAACACAAGTCGATCGACTCTGGGATCTTGCCGAAGCGCTCGGCACAACTCCTAGTGCACTCCTCAGTGAAGCAGAGCGGTATCTCTGTAGCGATGGATAGCCATGGCGGCGAGCAGAGGTACCTCGGATTCAGCTGTCAACGGCCGACGTGACCTGGGGTACCTTGATATTCAAGGAAGGACCATTAGCCTAAGCGTGGCTTCGGGTTTCATCCGATGCGTGCGTTTCTCGACCACGGTGCCACCGGTACCGGTGAACCCCTGGCGATCGAGTTGCGGGCCGGCAATGCCGGAGCGAACACCGCCGCCGATCACATCACCGTCACCACCAACGCACTCGAGCAGATACCGAAGGTACAGGGCTACCGGGTCGGCAAGAAGGTGCTGGTGCACACCGATTCAGCCGGCGGCACCCACGAGTCCCTCAACCACCGGCACAGGCTGCGCCTTGCCTACTCCGGTCGGATTCGGGTTGAGCGAGTCTGCCGCCACGGTCATCGACCGTCTGTCACCGCAGGCGTAGACACCGGCCCACGACGCCGACGGAGTGCACCGCGACTGCGCGTGGATGGCCGAGGTCACCGGCGTACTCGACCCCAGTGGCCGGCCGTCGGCGATGCGGGTGAACGTCCGCAAAAAGAAACCACATCCGGGCGCCCAGTTGCGGTTCACCGACCGAGATGGATTGCGGTTGAACACCTTCGCCACCAACACCGTGCGCGGTCAACTCGCCGACCGGGAACTGCGGCACCGCCGCCGGGCCCGCTGCGAAGACCGTATTCGCACCGCCGCAGACTGCGGACCAACCAACTTGCCATTGCACGACTTCGATCAAAACCGCCTCTGGTGCGCCATCGTGATGCTCGCCAGCGAGTTGATCGCCTGGACGAGTTCGCCCTTCTGATGTGGCAACTGTGGCGCGGCGAGACTAACCCACGGCACCGACACAATCCGGCCCTTCCGCGCGTAAGGACAACGTTTCGATGCCCTCTACCCTTGTCATCCCGTCGCGAGGTCGGCGACCACTCCAGTTGGTGACTGGCGTATTCGTGCTGGCCGTCATCGCGGTGATTGTTGCGCTGACCGCGTCGACATCACCCGCTGGTGCGGAAACCCCCGCAGAGCGGTGTGCCCGAGAAACCGCCGCCTACAACCAAACCTGGAAACAAGGCTGGGTCGCCACCCATCCGGGCACCACGATCTCCGATGCTCCGGCACCCACACCGCCGTACGTATGCCACGACCCCGCCACGCAAACACCGACCACCACCCAGCCGTCCGTGACAGCTCCGTCGATGCCGACGACCACCACACCTGGTTCTGCTGGTGGACCGAACATGAACGCCCACGGTGCCACCGACATCCCCGAGCCCGGGACCACTCCGATCGTCCCGGTCCCGGGTAGCTCGACGACCCCGCCACCGTCGGCCAGCAACCCCGCGACGACCACTGCAGTGGCCGGCACCGGCGCCGTCGATCGCGCCGACCGCGGTACGCACCGTCCATATTCCGACCGCATTGGCTGGCCAAGACATTGTGCTGCGGCTGCCCGCCGACACTGCCCGGACGGCGTTGCGGGTCGCGATGATGGGCCAGACCCAGATCATCGAGGTCACGCGCCTTCAGGCGGGGGCGCCCACCCGTTTCGAGTTCACGGCGACACTCCCGTTCGGGACGCGGTGGCATCGACTGACCTCGGCGGCCATGGCATTGGAAACCCTCACCGGTCAGCGGGTCGCGTTGCTCACCAACACCTTCGGCTACACCGACACAGGGGAGTCAGCCGGGTTCACCCTCACCAACTCCGGAACCACCCTGATCGGGACGTTCACCCGCCCCGGGACATCATTGCCGACGATCGGCGACATCCTCGCCCCCGCCAAACACAACGCCTGCTGCGGATCCGGAAACAACGGTGGACCCACCGTCGACGACCAAACGTTGAAAACCCGGACTACCGATGCGGCGATCGCCAAATGCCGCATCATGGAACTCGGGTTGAGCCCCTCCGAGATCCAGTCGTTGAAGGAACAAATGTGGTCCGGGGACGACGGCATGGTCAAACAGAACCAGCTCGGCGCCTCCACCGACCAGATCGCCTCCCAGGGCTGCACCCGGGTCCTGCCCACGCTGCGCGAGATCATGATCCGCAACTTCTCACAGCGATTCTCCGACACCACAACCGAGTGTTCGCAAAACTCAATCGGACCACGCTGCGAAGGCGTCGTCGCTGTATGCCCACCGAGAGGCACCGGCGAAACCTACCGGTCAGAGGTACGTGACTACGTTCTCAGAGTGAACCAAACGATTCCCGCGCAGGGCTACTGGACTCGCACACCGGTACCAAGACCCCTACGGAACGCCGCAAGCAGGGCCGCATCGAACTACCGTGAGAGCCTACGCAGTATCAACCCCACCGAATACAATCGCTACCAGGGCAAAGATGTTGGTCACGTCCCCGACACAGCGTGGACCGGAGTGGCGACCACCGGGAACTGGATGCCTCTGACACCAACGGTGAATCAGTCGATCGGAGGACAGGCCACCGGCTACCCGATCGGCTACCGTGCACGTCTGTTCATCAGCGGCTCCTGGGTGGACGGCAGATGCATGCCGACAGGCGCATGACGGCACGAGGAAACGGAAACCAACCATGAGCGGGCTACAAACCCTTGTCGAAGCAATCACAGCAGCCGCGACGGCCTTGCATGCCCGTGACGTGGCCGCCCACCCAGAGAATCCCGATCTGTGGACACCGAACCCAACACTGTTCTCACCGGCAACCGAGGAACAGATCAGTACCGTCGAACAGCACCTCGGAAAGTATCTTGACCCCCTCCATCGCGAGTTGCTAGCTATCACCGATGGCTGGCACCACTACAACGGCTGGCAGAGCTTCCTCGGCAGCGATGACTACCTCACCCGGCCACAATTCGTCGGGTCCGGATCTAGCTGGGATGAACTGTGTGACGCCAACTGGGCGTTCTGGGATGCCGCAGACGCGCCGGTGCGTCATCCGCTCCCTGCCGACCACACAACACTGATCCCCATCGCGTTACCAGAAGAGGGCTATGGAGCGGTCAGCAGCAGCATCGTCGCCGGCAGCCCAAGAACAGCACCGGGACCGGTCTTTACCTCGGGGGCAGGACTCGCCGAGAGCTTCGACTCGCTCAACGACTACCTGACAGCAGAACTCGACAGCCTCAATCAACAACTAGACCGATGACAACACTCGAGCCCGACGAGGTCTGAGCCTCCCCAGTGTAAGTGGACACCCGAGATAGCGGGACGACGGACCAGTGACCTGCGAGGAACTCGCGCGGCCGATCCTGACAGACCTCATCCACACGCAACTGGAACTCCATCAGCGGCTCGTGGATGCAGGAATCTACCTGCACGCGCCGTCATCGCTGCACCCGCCAGCCACCCCGGGACAGATCGCAGCAGCATCTCAATGATCGTCCCAATCTGGGACAGAACGGTGGCGTGATGCCGACCACACTCGTGGGGTGTTGTGAGACGCGAAGTATCCGGCTCGGTAGTGTGCACCCGCCAGGTCATCCGATCGGCGCCTGCGAGGCGCGGTGAGCCGGTGAGGCTTCCTGAAAGCGCGGTACAGCACATCATGCTGCGCGCGGCGGCATGGTCGGAATCACGGATCAGCAAGGAGATGCTGTCATGAGCACACTCGAAGGAAGAGTCGCTGTCGTCACCGGGGGTGCAGGAGGAATAGGGAAGTCGACCGCGGAGGCGCTCCTCGAAGCGGGTGCGTCGGTCGTGCTCGCTGATCGCGATGAGGCGGCCCTCACCGAGGTGCTCGGGCAGATCTCCCACGACAAGGCGAGCTATGTGGTCACCGACGTCACCGATGATGGGCAGGTCAAGCGTCTGATCGAGTCCACCGTCGAATCTCACGGCCACATCGATTCGGTGTTTGCCAACGCCGGAGTCGAGGGTCAGATCGCTCCGGTCGTCGAGTATTCGATGGAGATCTTCGACAGGGTAATCAGTGTCAACATCAGAGGCGTCTTCTCCACCCTCAAACACAGCATCCCGGCTCTCGCGGCGACCGGTGGCGGCAGCATCGTGATCACCTCGTCCATCGCGGGACTCCAGGGATTCGCCGGTCTCTCAGCATATGTGACGTCCAAGCACGCGGTCGTCGGAATGATGCGGGCGGCGGTTCTGGAATGTGATGACAACGGAGTGCGGATCAACACCGTGCATCCGTCTCCCATCAACACGCGGATGATGCGGTCGATCGAGCTCGGTGCGGTTCCCGACGATCCGGCGGCCGCCGTGTCCTCATTCGAAGCGCAGATTCCGATGGGCCGATACGGCGAGCCACGGGAAGTCGCGGAGCTCATGCGCTTCCTCGCCGGCGATGAGAGTCGATTCATCACGGGATCGACAATTTCTGTCGATGGTGGAATGTCCGTCGGCTGAGTCGTCCAGATCAATCGACTGGATGTTGTTGCTTTTCTTGAAAGGGGAGTACTTCTGTGTCACGACTTACTGGGAAGGTGGCGGTGATCACCGGCGCCGGGGGCGGTCTGGGATCTGCAATAGCGTATCGCTATGCCGCCGAAGGGGCATCGGTGGCGCTCGTGGACCTTCAGGCTCCGCGGTCCCTCGCGTCGAGCATCGGTGCCACTGCACTGGCCGTGGAATGCGATGTCACCGATGAGTCGGCTGTTGCCGACGCACTCGCGCTCACGGCAGACACATTCGGCTCGCTCGATGTGGTCATCAACAATGCCGGCATCGAAGGGCCAAATAAGCCCACCGATGAGTTGAGTCTCGATGAGTGGAACAAGGTCATGTCCGTCAACGCCACCTCGGTGTTCCTCGTGACCAAGCATGCGGTGCCGCATCTGCGAAAAGCCGGTGGAGGCAGCATCATCAACGTATCGTCGATCTACGGTTTGGTCGGTGGCGGCGACATTCCTCCCTACCACGCATCCAAAGGCGCGGTTCGGTTGATGAGCAAGAACGATGCGCTCATCTACGCGCCGGACAACATCCGGGTCAACTCCATCCATCCGGGCTTCATCCTGACCGAGATGGTGCACCGCTACGTCGCCGACAGCGGCCTGGAATTCGACGCTGCCGCGCAGGCGCTGAACGACGCACATCCGCTCAAGACCGGATATCCCGACGACATTGCTTGGGGAGCAGTGTATCTCGGATCGGACGAGGCGCGCTGGGTCACTGGTAGCGAGCTGGTCATCGATGGAGGATACACCGCGCGTTAGTCGTAGGCGTCGAACCGGTCGACCTCTCACCCCACGGTGGGAGGTCGACCGGCTTTCGTGTCGGGGTGCTCCCGTCGGAGTCGTGGAATCCTCGGTCTCAGAGATGACATGCAGAGGTCGTCTCGATCTCGGATCGGAACGCTAAGCGCCCGCGGGAGTCCCGAGGGATCCTCGCGGGCGAGAACGTCTTTCAGAGTGGGCTACTGGAGTAGATCGCTGATCACGGTGGTCGATGCTCCGCCGGTGGCGAAGTTCGGGATGTCGGCCACGGCAGCCTGACCTTGCGGTGATCCCAGACCCGCCTGCAGCGCCTCCATGGTGCCGAACTCCAGTACGGCCACCAGATGGTGCTCGGGGCGGGAGCCATCGGGTGACGCGCAATGTCCGGCGCGCCAGCGAGTCACACCGGGAATCTGGTCCGCGAGCTCGCGATGGGTGGTGGTGTAGTAGGTGTCGAAGGCGGCGGGGTCGGCGGGGTGTCCGTACGAGACGATCAGGGCAGGCATCGGGAAAGATCCTCTGGTCACAGGGTTGACAGTGCGGTGAAGGCTAAGCACCCGGGTGCGAGGTACCGCATCGGTGTCGCGCCCGGGTGCTTCGATGATGGCAGATGTGCCGAAGTGAGAGTTGGATTTTGGCGACTACACCTCGATCGCGAGGAGGTCGCCGAGGTGCTGATCCACCTGCTGCATGTACGTCGGTGCAATACCGAAGAGACCGAGATGTCCCAGAACGTCGTCGATGACGCGGAGTTCGCTGCCGGGGATCAGCTCCTGCTCTGGGGCGCAGTCGCGGACCGGGAACAGTTGATCCTCGTTGATCGGCATGACGAAGGTCTTCGCGGTGATGCGGCCCAGCGCCGCACCTAGATCACCGCCGGTGTGACGTGCGACGTCTCCGTGCTGCCATGCCCACGACTGGGTGAGCAGGTCATTGGGATCCATGGCGGTGAACACCGGATCCAAGAAGTCGGCGAGGAACTGTTCCTTGCTCTGGAACTCGAGGGCCCGGTACACCTCCTGCTTCCAGAACTCCGTCGAGAAGCCCTTGATGGCCCAGATGTGCGACATCCGGGTGAGGCCGTCGAGCACCTCCGCGTTGGTGGAGTACTCGCCGTTGCTCCACCCGGGGTCGGACATGAGCTGCTCGCGGATGACCTGGGCGATCAGGTAGTCGTCGGGCGTGTTCTGGGCGGTTCCGGCGATCGGTGCGGCGCGGCGTACCTTGTCCGGGAAACGCACGGCCCACTCGTAGGTTTGCTGGGCGCCCATGGAGCCACCGACCACCAGGGCCAGCGTCTCGATTCCGTAGTGCTCGCGCAGCAGGCGTTCCTGGGCAATCACGTTGTCGCCGATGCGCACCCTGGGGAACTTCGACATCGAGATGGCGGCGTTGGCTCCGTCGGCGTTGTGCGGGGAGGTGGAGAGGCCGCTACCGATCTGATTGACGACGATGATGAAGTACTTGTCAGGATTCAGCGCGTGATCCGGACCGATGTAGACGTCGCGCCAGGTGACGTGCGTGCCGGAGAACCAGGTCGGGATCAGGATGGCATTGTCCTTGGCGGCGTTGAGATCACCGAAGGTTGCCACTGCGAGCTCGCAGTCGGGAATGATCTCGCCTTCCTCGAGGTGCAGCTCGCCGATGCTGATGAGTTCGTACTCCCCCTGGAACTCAGGGGTGTAAAAGGGATTGTGAATGGCCATGTCAAGCTCCTTGCGCGGTGGTCTGGTGAACAGACGGATCAGGCGAACTGGAAACCGGGATAGCCTTGCTCGGCGTTCTCGTCCGCGCGCTGCCGGAAGTCGGCCGCTCCCAAATAGGAGAGCACCCGGCCGCGCGGCTTGCCGTCGACGTTCGCGCCGTTGTACCACGAGTTGGTCTTGGCGATGAGGGTCGCTTGGGTGACCTCGTCGTGATGGCGGACCCACGCTTCCTCGGCGCTCGCGCTGGGCTCCACCACACGGTGACCATTGTCGCGCATGTGGGTGATCAGGCCGGTGATCCATTCGGTTTGCTGTTGCAGGCAGGTGGGCATGTTGCACAACGCCGCCGAGGGCGCCAGCGGGATGCCCGTGGTGAGGAGATTGGGGTAGCCGTGAATCATGAAGCCCATGGTGGAGCGGATCTCTCGACCCCAGTCGTCGGCGAGTGAGCGCCCGTCGCGGCCGGTGGGATCGAGTTGGGTGAGAGCGCCGCTGCCCGCGTCGAATCCGGTGGCCATGATGATGATGTCGACCTCGTGTACGGTTCCATCCTCGAGCTCGATGCCGCTCTCGACGATGCGCGTGATCGGATTCTCCCGCACGCCGACTGCTTCGACGTTGCTGCGGTGGAAGGTCTCGTAGTATCCGTTCTCAAGGGGTACTCGATGAGTGCCGAAGCCGAAGTCTCCTGGCTGCGGTACGAGAAGTGAGATCAGTTCGGGATCCTTCAGGCGTGCTTCGATCCTGCCCCGCACGAAGTCGGAGATCTGGGTGTTGATGTCGGGATCGACGAACATCGAGAGATACGAGCCGATCCACAACTTCAACGAGCCGTCGTCGTAGCACTCCTCGAGGAGCTGCTGACGCTCCGCGGGGGAACGGTCGGCCCATTCCTTGGTGGTGTAGTCGTACTCGAATCCCACAACGGTCGTCTTGACCGTGTCGCGCAGCTGCTCGAATTTGTCGTGGTAGGCCTGCACGTCTTCGGCGGTATAGATGGGGTTCTTCATCGGCAAGGTGAACTGTGGCGTGCGAATGAACACCTTGAGCTGGTCCACCTCGGGCGCGATCGTCTGGATCACCTGGATGCCGGTGGCCCCGGTTCCGATCACGGCAACGCGCTTGCCCGCCAGTTCGACGCCGTCCTTCGGCCATCGAGACGTGTGGAAGATGTTGCCCTGGAATGATTCCTGTCCTTCGAACACCTTCGTCAGCGGAGCCGAGAGCATGCCCGCACACGACACGAGGAACTGTGTATCGAAGGTCCGACCGCTGTTGGTGCGCACGGTCCAGCGCCCGACGCCCTCGTCGTACTCCGCGCTCACGATCCGCGTGGAGAAGAGGATGTCGTCACGAACACCCAGCCGATCGGTGACGTAGTGAAACCACTCCTCGATCTCGCTCTGATCGGGGAACTTCTTGCTCCAGCCCCAACCCTTGTAGAGATCCTCGTCGAACATGTACTGGTAGATGTAGCCTTCGGAGTCGAAGCGAGCTCCGGGATACCGATTCCAAAACCAGGTGCCGCCAACGTCATCCGCGTCATCACACGCCAGCACATCGAGTCCGGCCTGCTTGAGCTGGTAGGTCTGATAGATCCCGCTGACGCCAGCGCCGATGACGAGTGCGTCGAGCCTCGTCACCGAATCGGCGGGTTTGGTATCAATTGCATTGTCGGTCAGAGTCATTCCCGATTCCTTCGCTCGAAGTGGTGGCTGGTCCCGAAGTGATCTGCACACCCTGTGTTGTCTGTCACTCGAACACAGTGTGGTGCCTGGCAACACCCTCGGCTGTCCTACCCTGGGACACCTCGTGTCCCGATGGCATCGGCTCAGGTCGGATCGTCAGAACTGAATACCAAAGGAATCCATTTTCCGATACAGCGAGGAACGCGAGATGCCCAGCAGCTTGGCTGCTTTCACCCGATTTCCGGCACACTCGCGTAGCGCTGCCACAATAGCGTCGCGTTCGGCGCCCTCCATGGCAGTCATGGTTCGTCGCGGTGCCGAACTGAGTGCCGCGGGGAGAGCCGCCGCGCCGATTCGTCCGGCCGGCGTGGATCGGAGGCCGTCTTTGACGACGTCGACCAGCTCGGCGGTGTTGCCGGGCCAGTGATACTTCTTCAGAATCCGCATGGCATCGTCGGTGACGTCGTCCTCGCGTTGCGGCGCAATCTGTCTCATGTGCATACGCACGATCTCGGGGATGTCGTCGGGGTGATGGCGCAGCGCCGGAAGATCGATCGTCGTGGAGAACTGACGCGCCAGGATCGATGTCAGCAGATCGCCGCTGCTCGAGGAAGTAGCCACGATCCACCGGGCGGGATACGTACGCTGATCGGTCGATACAAGGTCGGCCAGCGTGGCATCGTCGTCCGCAGTGAGCCTGTCGATGTGTCGGAAGATGATGGTCGTCGCCGACGATGACACCGCATCGACCGCCCGGCTACCCAGACCCTGGGGATCGTCACAGTCGACGGTCGCGACGGGTGCCTGCGGGTTCCGGTGGAGGTGTGCGCCGCGGGCGAGTGCCGTCTTGCCGGTGCCGCTCTCGCCCCGGAGTAACGCGTTGGCGTCATTGGCCGCGCACGACATCAGTTCCCGACTGCATCGCGTCCACTGCGCGGAGTGGCCCACGACTCCAGGCAGTGCCGGCATGCCCCGATCCACCGCCACGTGCCGGACCGCTCGCGCGGAATGTTCCACCTCGAGGACTACCCCTGCGACTTCCGGCCCGTCCTCGACGATCTTGCGTTTGACGGCAATGGTGGCACCAGAAGGCAGATCGAGAGTGAGGTGTGTGACGCGGGACGGAGAAAGCAGTGTATGTGCTTCCTCTCGGAGAAAGGCCTCGTCAATGGGGTCGAGAAGACGCGATCCACTCGTGTTGGACATGAAGACACCGCAACTGAGCGAGTAGACGGCTGCATGCCGACGCCGACACGTTGCCAAGAACTCGCCCAGTACGAGCTGCTGTTTGGCCGACCCGGTGGCCCGGAGGGCCGACTCGATGTCGCGCGCCGCCCCGAGTGCGAGATGCCGCATTAGGGGGTTGGCCTCACTCGCCAGGCTGGTGATGTCGATGAGTCCTTCCACACGCCCGGTGATCGGGTTGTGGATGGGCGCGCCCGCGCATGTGAAGTCGACGATCGCCTCATGGAAGTGCTGACGTCCGTCGACATAGACGGCTGCGCCCACCTCCAGGGCGGTACCCACCCCGTTGGTCCCGATCACTTCCTCCGGATAGCTGAATCCGGGTGCGAAGCAGACGCGGTCGAGCCTGGCGGCTAGGGCGGGGTCGTTGTCGCGCCGAAGCATCACCTGGGCGTGTTCGTCGGTCAGCGCAACGCTGAGCGACATACCCGACAAGTCGTCA
Organism: Gordonia sp. NPDC003376; assembly: GCF_053589235.1. Taxonomy (NCBI): domain Bacteria; kingdom Bacillati; phylum Actinomycetota; class Actinomycetes; order Mycobacteriales; family Gordoniaceae; genus Gordonia; species Gordonia sp. NPDC003376. The sequence goes on from NZ_JBSFRM010000014.1 coordinate 140,322, forward strand.
TGGAGGCGATCGAGGACGGGGGAGGCGCACTGGACCAACCGCCGCCTCAGATCGAGATCCTCGATGAACTCGAGTCGCGGCGGATTCGATCGGTCGGGAACAACGCCCGCCTCCCGAGAGCGCTCCCACGACTGCGCGATCAGATTCGACATGTGGTTCGAGCGGGTCGCTGAGGGGTCGGTCATCACGAGACGCAGTCACGAACGAACATTCATCACTCCTCCGCGTCGTCGTTCCGTCATGTCGAGCCGGAACCCACTCCAGTGTGTCCTACATCACCATCGGCGGGTGTCCCAAAGTGGGACATGCAGGGCCACACTGGCATGGAGGGTCCATTGAGTAGGGCGCCAAGGCTTTGGCCGAAGGTCATCCGATGTTGCTGTTCTACGTGGGCTGCTTATCAGTAAGTACATCGGGGTGTTCCCGACTGTCCGCGACTAGGGCGTGTCTCCCAACTGTTGCAACCAGTTGAGGATGGCGTTGAGAGTCACCCCGGCCCGGTAGGTGATGGCGAGTTTGTCGTAGCGGGTGGCCAGTCCTCGCCATTGCTTGGACCAGGAGAAGGATCGTTCGACGACGTTGCGGTCCTTGTAGAGTTCAGCGTCGAATGCCGGTGGTCGGCCACCATTGCTGCCACGCTTCTTACGAGCGTTGATCTGGCTGGACTTCTCCGGGATCACCGCCCGGATACTCCTCTCGCGCAGCATCTCTCGATTGACGCCGGTCGCATACGCCTTATCGGCCAGGACCGCGTCCGGACGAGTCCGCGGCCGACCGGCACCGACGCGTGGAACGTAGATGTCGGCGAGGACCTCGGCGAGCATCGCACCGTCGTTGCGTTGGCCGCCGGTCACGATGTTGACCAACGGGCGCCCCTTCCCGTCCACGGCCCGATGAATCGTGGTGGTCAACCCACCACGC
>NZ_JBSFRM010000015.1:0-90325 GCF_053589235.1 Gordonia sp. NPDC003376
GAACCTGCACCCCTCCGGCTTCGACGAACTCATGCCCAAAACCCTGGCCACTGCCACCGTCGACCGCCTTCTGCACCACGCCCACCTCTGCCAAAACCAGCGGCGACTCGGTACGCCTGGCCCAGGCCCTCGCCGGACAAGGGGTCACCGCACTGACCTGACACCTCAGGTCGCCGACCCCGTGGGCAGTTTCGTGTCCGCCGTTGGGCACCCCCTCGTGTCCTCCGTTGGGCAGTTTTCATGTCCGCCAGTGGGCACTTCCCGATGTCCCTTGACAAGCACTGCACACTGGGTCCGGGCAGAGCATGCCGACAGCACCTTCGGCGCTGACAGGCACGAAGCTCAACATCTATTCTCGTAGCCAAGAGTGACCATGCGCTTCTGACGTGCTCACAGAGCGAAAGATACGCTGCAAGGGCTCGCCAACCTCACGTAGCGATGGACTACTGTGCACCGCGTGGCACGAGTTGAACTGACGACCATTATCGACGATCTTGACGGCACCCTGCTCGAGATTGACGACGTTCATTCCGTCGACTGGTCCTGGAATGGTGTTGCGTACAGGCCGGATGTCTCCAGCGCGAACCTCGACAATATCGAGACGGGCACCATCCCCCTCGCCACACTTCTCGCGTCCTCCACCCGCGTCGGCGAACGCCGCCGCGGGAGGACTTCGCAACGCGCTCTTCGGGAATCCGAGTCCACGGCCTCCAGTCGCACAGTGACGAGTGGTGCCGCACAGATAGGCGAGTGGGCGACCGCACACGGTTACGACGTATCCGCACGGGGGAAGAATCACGAACACCTGCGCGACGCCTACCTCGCCGCTACGCGCTGAGCACGCCCCACCTCAGTATTCGAGGTGTCAGGACTGGCCGTTGCCGTCACCCTGTGGCCCACACTCGCGTCGTTCTGGGGATCGCGTTGTGCATACGCGTGGGGTTGTCATCGACGGTGGTAGCTGGTGCGCTTGCAGGCTTCTTGGGTGTGCCAACAGGGCTCTCCCTGGTGCGATCTCAGCAACCGTGATTGAAATCGTATGCGAGCCATGGTCGGTGCCGTTCCAGCCCATCGCCACCGGCGTCCTGACCATCGGCCTCATCCGGGCCTGCCTCGAACTGCTCGCCGACCCTCGAGCGCTCTATGCGACAGCTTCCGACGACGTCCGCCGTCAACTCAACCAAGCGATCTTCACGCGGCTCTACATTGAGGACGACGAAGTCACCGGACACAGGCTCACCGATGAGTTCGACGATCTCCTCGACATCCAAAAACGATGGAGAGCCAGCACCGTCAGCCAAAAGAAAGTCGGCCCTCCCGAAGGAGGACCGACTGATTCTCACGTGTCTCGTTTGAGTAAGCCCGCACTGAGCATCTCTGAGGACGATGTTTTGAGTGCGGAACAAATGGTGGAGCTAGGGAGAATCGAACTCCCGACCTACTCGATGCGAACGAGTCGCGCTACCAACTGCGCCATAGCCCCGTGCCGGTCTCTCGACCAACCTCAGACACCTTATCAGCACCATGACCGGAGTTCATAAACGGCAGGTCAGAGGCCTGTCGAGTCCGTGTGTACGCTGGGCGACGTGGCCCAGATGAGCGACAAGCAGCTGGTGACGGCTCTCGACGCGGCGATCTCGGTGATCGATCCGATGCTCGACGTACTGGCCGGCGCCGACCCCCTCGGACTCAAACCCCACACCTTCGACTCCGGTGACGAACACACCTCCCCGATCGCGCGGGCGGGGCATGTGGCGGCCGGTGTGCTTGACGTGGCGGACTGGCCGGGTACCCAGGGCTGGACACAGCGGTCGATGAACGAACGGGCCGACTGGTGGATCAGCCGGCTCGGCACGGTCAACACCGTCGCGGTGGCCTACCCCGGCGTGTTCGGGGCGTGGACCAGATTCTTCCCGCTCAGCACGTCGCTGGGTTTCGCGAACCAGGCGGTGATGCTGATCGCGATCGCCCGCGAGTACGGTGTCACCGACCGCGATGAGCAGATCCGGCTGCTCGCCTCCGTGTTGTGCCGCCGCGAACTGCCGGACGACCTCACCGCCGCTGCCCCACCGCATGCGCCGCGCCACCAGACCCGGTCGGTGGTGCGCAGCCTGTGGGACGTGGCGCAGATCCTGCGGCGCGCAGACAACGAAATGGGGCGCCGCCCGCAGGCGACGCCCCCGTTCTCGATGCTGACGTGGATTCCGGTCCTCGGCGCCCCGACTCTGTATGTCGGTGAGCGCCTTGCCTTGTGCCGGGCGGCGCGCACCGGGCGTGCGTGGATCGCCGCACACCCGGATGCGATCACCGTCAGCCGGCCACTGCCTGCCTGAAGTCGGGGTCCTCGCGCATGACCCGACGCCGCTGGAACGGCGGCAGATGGTCGAACACCGGGTCCTCGTCGTCGATCTCGAGCACCACGGCCCCACCCGGGCGACGCAGCCGCGGCGGCGGAGGCGTCGCCGCGAACTCCGGCACCCGCTCCTGCCGGGCCAGGCGTTCGGCCTCGGCGCGGGCGGCACGGCGGGCACGGGCGGCACGCTGCGCACGGATCTGCTGCTCCGCCTTGACCGTTCGACGCAGGTAGAACAGGTAGCCCACCAGCATCAGCACGGTGACGCCGGTGGCGATCCACCCGAAGGTGCCCAGCACCGCACCAGCGACCACCGCTACGATCACCAACGCGATCAGGCCGATGCTCACGCGCTGACGTTCCTTGTAGCGCAACCGATCCGCGCCGGCCTCCGGCGAGTACGGGCTCCGACGTCGGGTTGTCTTCTCCGACTTGGCCGCAGCCGGTTCGGCCTCGGCCTCGGCCTTCTTGGTGTCGGGCTTCACCGGTTCCGCGTCCTCGTACTCGTCGTACTCGTCATCGAGATCGTCGACATACTCGGCATCGTCTTCGAGATCGTCGTCGTACTCGGCATCGTCTTCGAGATCGTCGTCGTACTCGGCGTCCGCATCGTCGACGTCGTCGTCGTACTCGGCGTACTCCGAGTCCTCGTATTCGGAATCCTCGTACTCGTCGTACTCGTCGTCGTCGAGATCGTCGTCATACTCGGCATCCTCGGCGAGGTCGTCCTCGTACTCGGCGTACTCGGTGAGTTCCTCGACACCGGCAGCCGAGACGGTGCCGATCACGTCCACCTCGACCTCCACCACGTCGATCTCGACGTGGGTCACGGTCACGCGCACATCCTCGTCCGAATCGGCAGCGTCTGCACCGTCCTCGACGACACCGGTGAGCACCTCGGTATCGGAGTCGGCAGCATCGGAGTCGGCAGCGTCGGTGGCGGTGTCCTCGACGCCGTCAGTGGCCTCGGATACCGCCGTGGCCTTCTCCGTCACCTTCTCACCGGTCTCGACATCGAGATCGGTGGCATCGAGATCGGTGTCGGCGGCGTCCCGCTCGGTGTCGGCCTCGTCGATCACCGCGGTCGCACCGGCGGTGCGGGTCGTGGTCCGACGCTGCGACTTCCACTCGGGATCGTGCGGGTGCGATCCCGCGGCCCGACGACGGACACTACGGGTTCGGGTTCCGCCGCGATGCAGCAGCCGGGTCGCACGGGCGACGTCGGTGGACTTCTTCACCTGCGGGCGGCCTTTGATCACCATCGGGACCAGCACGAAGAGCCACACCGCGACGAGGCAGACCCACAGTACGGAATTCGGCATGACTGTCCCTTTCTTTCACTCTGGTTACATCGGACCACCCCACAATCTATGGCTCCGACGCCCACATGCCCGTCCGACGCGCCGACACACCGGAAGATTCCAGCACTTCACACGGGTTTCTCAGAGTGCGCGGGCGTCTTCGGGTGTTGCGGTCACCCCACCGGTCCGCCGCCACCCTCCGCGACGAACCGGGCGTCGACGGCGACGGCGATGTCGATGTCGTCGGCACGCAGATCCACCGAAACCGACGGCGGGCCGCCGTCCGTCGCGGCCAACGCCATATCGTAGCCACCACGCGCCGACGGGCCGTCCCCGAGCATCCCCGGATCCGACAACGCCACCGCGACCACCGGCCCCCGCCCCACGGCATCGGCATAGGCCTGCGCCTTGGCCACGGCATCGGCCACCGCCTCGCGGCGAAGGTCGGCCTCGTGACGCAACCGGCTCTCCGGGCGCAGCTTCCACCGCACCGTTCCGACGTTCACGCCGTCACGCACTGCCCACGAGTCGATGAACCGGCTCAGCGCCTCGAAGTCGGTGAACTCGGCCTCCACCCCGAAGTCGGTGGCATAGGCCGGCGGCTGCAACCGGCCATCGCGACCGGTGGGACGGTACGACCGTACCCACACCGAATCGCCGGTCCACCGCATCGCGACCTGCCGCTCGACGTGGTCGTCGAGTTCGGCGGCCAGACACGAGCGCACCTCGATGGCCCGGTTGTACACCGAATCCCGTTGCTCCCCCGACATTCCCACGCTCAGCGACACGATCGCCCGCTCGGGCGCGTACTTTCCTCGTGCGGTCCCGCGGACCACGATCTCCAGTGGTGGCATGCGGCCAACCTAGACCGCACCCCCGACAACCGGCACCGGTCGGCCGAAGCGGGCCGACGGCGTCGGACCGTCACAGCGACCCGACGGTCAGAGAAAGCTCGCCCGCCCCGTCCGGACGAGCCGTTGGGCCGCGCTCTCGGCGAGCTCCTCGACGGTGAGCGCGAACAAGAAGTGGTCGCGCCACTTCTTGTTGACATCCATGTACCGTTCCAGCAGCCCTTCCTTGCGGAAGCCGACCTTGCCCAGCACGGTCTGCGACGCCACGTTGGCCGGTTGCACGGTCGCGTCGAGCCGATGCAGGCCCACCGGACCGAAACAGTGGTCCACCCCGAGCGCCACCGCCGCGGTCGCCACACCCTGGCCGGCATACCCGTCGTCCACCCAGTACCCGATCCAGGCCGTGCGGACCGCCCCCCGCTGGATGTTGCCGACGGTCAGCTGCCCGGCATAGTTGCCGTCCACCTCGATCACGAACGGCAGCAGGTTGCCCTTCTTGGCCTCGGATTTGAGGACCGCGAACAGCGGTGGCCACGAACTCGTCTGATGCCGCGACGCCCACGAACCGATCCCGGTGGGTTCCCAGGGCAGCAAGGAGTTCTGATTGCGGATCCGCAGGTCGCTCCAGTCCTTGGCATCACGCAGCTTGACCGGCCGTACCGTGACCGCCCCCGCACGCGTGCCCAACGGACCGAGCGTCGCCGGCCATCCCGGGCTGACCGGATCGCCACTCAACCACCTGAACACAACTGGGAGTCTAGGGGGTGGCCGCGGTACATAGAGCAGGTAACCGCGCAGAAATGAACGTGTTCACCAGACCCGTCAGCCGCGTTGTGCGAGGAAGGCCACCTCGACCTCGTCGCCGATGCCGAGTTCCTCGACGTCGGGTTCGACGATGATCAGACAGTTGGCCTCGGCGAGTTCGGCGAGCAGATGCGACGACCCGGTGGGCGACGCCCCGAGCACCTGCACCAGATACTCCCCGGTGCGTTCCTCGCGCATCAGCTGGCCACGCAGATATCCCTTGCGCCCCTTGGCCGATGCGATCGGGCCGATGGTGCGGGCGGTCACCACGCGACGCATCGGCTGACGCTTGCCCAGCGCGATCCGGATCAGCGGACGCACCATCACCTCGAAGGAGACGAGCGCACTGACCGGGTTGGCAGGCAGTAAGAAGGTGGGCACCTCGTCGCGGCCGAGGCGCCCGAATCCCTGCACCGAACCGGGATGCATCGCCACCCGCACCACCTCGAGATCCCCGAGATCGGACAGCGCGTCGACGACGGCGCGCCCGGCCTCACCGCCGAGGCCGCCGCAGATCACCACGATCTCCGACCGGATGAGTTGCGCCTCAACCACTTCCCGCATCCGGGAGCTGTCCCGCTCGGCGATGCCGACGCGGTTGACGTCGGCGCCGGCGTCACGGGCGGCAGCGGCGATGGCATAGCTGTTGACGTCGAAGACCTGGCCCGGTCCAGGCGAGCGGTCGATGTCGACGAGTTCGGAGCCGATCGAGATCACCGACAGCCGCGGCCGCGGATGCACCAGGACCCGGGCGCGGCCGACCGCCGCGAGCAGACCGACCTGGGCGGGACCGATGATCGATCCGGCACGCACGGCCACATCCCCGGGCTGCACGTCGTCGCCGATGCGGCGCACGTAGTCACCGCTGTCGACGCCGTGGCCGACCTTGACCTTGGACTCGCCGCCGTCGGTCCAGCGGACCGGCACCACCGCGTCGGCGAGAGTCGGCATGGGAGCACCGGTCTCGACCCGCACCGCCTGCCGCGGCTGCAACCGTGTGGGGGTGCGGGCGCCCGGTTCGACCTGTCCGACCACCGGCATCGACACGATCATCGGTTCCCCGGCGGTGAGGTCGACGAGTTCGACGCCACCGGCGTCGAACTCCTCGAGGTCGGCGGGGGCCTCCACACCGGCGAGAGAGACGTCCACGGCCCGGACGGCATAGCCGTCGACGGCGGCCTGGTCGAAGCCGGGCATCGGTCGTTCGGTGACGACCTCCTCGGCACACATCAGTCCCTGCGCCTCGGAGATGGCGACCCGAACCGGTCGGGGTGCGACCGCGGCTGCGGTCACCAACGTCAGATGATCCTCAACCGAACGCATCTCACCTCACTCGCGGCTCGTCATCATCGGCCGGCGCACAAGCGGCCTCTGTAGACGTTAGGACGTCGCGCCCGGATCGCCACGGAGGCGCGCGGAGGCACCCCGCACCGGGTTTCAGTCCGCGGCGAGCCGCTTCTCCAGCCACTCCCGCAGGTCGGGACCGTAATCGTCGCGGTCGAGCGCGAAATCGACGGCCGCCTTCAGGTAACCGCCCGGATTCCCCAGGTCGTGCCGGGTGCCGTGGTGCACCACCACGTGCACGGGCTCGCCCTCCTCGATCAGCAGCGCGATGGCATCGGTCAGCTGCAGCTCACCACCGGCCCCCGGCTCGATCCGACGCAGCGCGTCGAAGATCTTGCGGTCGAGGATGTAGCGGCCCGCGGCGGCCAGATTCGACGGCGCGTCCTCGGGTGCCGGCTTCTCCACCATGCCCTTCAGACGCTTGACGTTGGGATTCTTGGCATCCGGCAGTTCTTCGACGTCGAAGACACCGTAGGCGCTGATCCGGTCACCGGGCACCTCGATGGCACACAGCACCGAGCCGCCCCGGCGCTGGCGGGTGCGGGCCATCACCTCGAGCACGCCACCGGGGAGTACGAGGTCGTCGGGCAGCAGCACCGCGATCGCATCCTCGTCGTCGTCGAGAAAGGGCTCCACACAGCCGACCGCGTGACCGAGGCCGAGCGGCTTCTCCTGGACCACCGATGCCACGTCGAGCAACGAGGGCGCCTTGCGTACCTTGGCGAGCATCGCGGCCTTGCCGCGCTTGGCGAGGGTGTTCTCCAGCACGAGGTCTTCGACGAAGTGCGCGACCACGCCGTCCTTGCCGGGCGAGGTGATGATCAGCAGACGCTCGGCACCGGCCGCCTTGGCCTCCTCGGCGACGAGCTCGATACCGGGGGTGTCGACGACGGGGAGCAGCTCCTTGGGCACCGTCTTGGTGGCGGGGAGGAAACGTGTGCCCAGGCCGGCGGCGGGCACCACCGCGGTACGCGGGATCGGTGGAGTGTCCGGCACATCGCTGTACTCGGGGAATTCGTTCGGATCTCTCACGCTGGGCGTCATGAGAACACCCTAATGTCGGTAACCGGGAACCAGCCACACAAAGGGTTGCGAAATCCTGGGAGATCGAGGGTGACACCGCCGACGGGCAGAAAGTGGATCAAGTTGTCGAAAACCGGGCTGCGTGCCGATTTCTCGAATCGTCGAACGCAAATGACCAGGGAATTCCGCGAGAATGCGGCTTCGGAACTCGTGAAGCGGTTGTCGGAGAGTCCTTTTCCGATCTCCGGGGAGACCGTCGCCGCATATGTTCCGGTGGGATCCGAACCCGGATCTGTGAGATTTCTCGACCGGCTTGCCGAACTCGGGGCCACCGTGCTTCTACCCGTCGTCCCCGACGGTGATCCGGCCCCGCTGAATTGGGTTGCCTACGATCCGTCGTCATCTCTGGAACGGCGGCGGTGGGGTCTGCTCGAGCCGACCGGCGGGCCGCTGGGCGTGGACGCCATCGACGTCGCGGCGGTGATCTTCGTGCCGGCGCTGGCCGTCGACGCAGCAGGCGTCCGGCTGGGGCGTGGTGCCGGCTACTACGACCGGACGATCCACAGCACCACCGCCGAACTGGTGGCCGTGGTCTACGACCACGAGGTGGTCGACGAACTGCCAGGCGATCCGCACGACATCCCGATGGGGTGGGCACTCACCCCCGGCGGCGGGTTCCGTCGGCTGGGGTGAGGCCGCGGCCCCCAGAACGCCGACGGCGGGACCACCCGAAGGGTGATCCCGCCGTGCGGAAACTCGGTCGTGACTAGCCGGTGACCAGGCAGGCACCGCCCCAGAACCACGAGGGGAGCTGGGTGCCGTTGGCGACCGTTGCCTTTGCTTGCTGCGACGACCCGTCCTGAGTGGCTGTGATTGTGTAGCTGCCGGGCTTGCTGGGAACCCAGGCCCAGGTCACGGCGTTGGCAGCGCCGGCCTTGGGCTCGATCGTCTTGGTCGAATCAACAACGCCACCGACTTCAGCCTTGAATGTGACCGGCTTCCCGGGATCCACCTGGCTAATAGTGGCGCTCACATCGTACGAGCAACTGGCGCCATAGACACCTGCGGTCGAACCGTATCCGGACGGCGTGGTGATCTTCAGCGCGGTCACACCCGCCGCAGCCGGAGCGGCCATCGCGACGCTCAGTGCGCCGGCAGCGATCAGGGCGGCGGCACCGCCTGCGACACGGATTCGGTTGGTCTTGGCTACAGCCATCTGCACACTCCGTGCTCGTGGGTTCACGCCCCTCCCGAGGAGGACGCAACGCGCGGCACACGCTGAGCAAAGGGAAACAGCACTCGGACACGATCCCATCGACACAGGTCGAAGAGAAACCACCAACGAGAATTCATCTGGTCGAGGGAACGCATTTCGTACACGTTCCCGAACATCGAATCCGGGTGGCCACCAGGAACTCACCCGGCGGACATGTCCGGCGGGTGAGTCGGACGACTCAGGCGGAGGCCGGAGCGGCCGACGTGGTGGTGGTGCTCGACGACGAACTGCTCGAGGACGACGAATCGCTCGACGAGCTGCTCGACGAGCTCGACTCCGACTTCGACGACGAGGAGCTGGTCTCCGACGCCGACGACCCGTTGCGGGAGTCGGTGCGGTAGAAGCCGCTGCCCTTGAACACGATGCCCACCGAGTTGAACAGCTTGCGCAGCCGGCCGGTGCACTGCGGGCACTGGGTCAGCGCGTCGTCGGAGAACGACTGAACGATGTCGAACTTGTTGTCGCACTCCGTGCACGCGTACGAGTAGGTGGGCACCTGAAACCTCCACAAGAAATGTCGATGACTCGGACAGTCTAACCGAAACTGGCACTCGAACATTCCGAGTGCCAACCAGGGGCGAGAACAGCCCCGGTCGCAGCGTCGTTCAGTCCCCGATCACGTCGAGGTCACTGTCGGGCACGCCGTCTCGGTTCATGTCGGGATCGCGCAGTCTGCGGGCGTCCCAGCGCAGCATCACGGCCCCGATCAGGGCGGCGATCAGCGACCCGACCAGGATCGCGGCCTTGGCCGCCGGAACGTGCGGCGAGTCGGCATCGAACGACAATTCGGCGATCAGCAGCGCCACCGTGAACCCGATACCGGTCAACATGCCGACCGGCAGCAGATCGCGCAGCCCGATCGCGTCGGGCAGCCGCAGCGGCGTGAGTCGGGTCATCAGGGCGGTCGCACCCATCACCCCGACGAGCTTGCCCAACACCAGACCCACGACGATGCCGATCGACACCGGTTCGATCATCGACCCCGGGCCACCCACCACCGACACCCCGGCTGCGGCGAAGGCGAACAGCGGTACCGCCACCGCCGCCGACCACGGCCGGATGCCCTCGCCGAGGAGTTCGGTTCGGCTCAGGCGCTCACCCCGGATCGCGCGCGCGGGGACGGTGAACCCGAGGAGGACGCCGGCAACCGTCGCATGCACCCCCGAGGTGTGCATGAAGCCCCACGCGACCAGCGCGATCGGCGGCAACAGCCACAGCACCGACCGCGACATGCGGACCACGATCCCGAAGACGACCACCGCGCCGACCGCGGCGAGCAGCGTCACGACGTCGATCGAGTCGGTGTACACCGTGGCGATCACGATGATGCCGAGCAGATCGTCCACCACGGCGAGGGTCAGCAAGAAGGTCCGCAAGGCCACCGGCAGGCCCCGTCCGAACAACGCCAGGACGGCCAGCGCGAACGCGATGTCGGTGGCGGTGGGGATGGCCCAGCCGTGCAGGCCGGACGTCTCACCGGCGATCCCGACGACGAGCACGTAGAAGACGGCGGGCGTGATCATCCCGACCACGGCGGCGACGATGGGAACACCGGCCAACCGCAGGTCACGCAGGCTGCCGGCGACGAGTTCCTGTTTCAGCTCCACGCCGACGACGAAGAAGAAGGCGGCCAGCAGACCATCGGCGGCCCAGTGCGCCAGCGACATGTGAAGGTGCAGCGACTCGGGACCCACCTCGATCGCGAGCAGGTCGTGATAGGCCTCGCGCCACGGGGTGTTGGCCCAGATCACGGCGACCGCAGCGAACCCCAGCAGCAGAATCCCGCTGGTGGTGTCGAGGGCGAGCGCGCTCCGCAGTCGCGCGAGACGCAGCGCCGCCCCGGACGTCCGGGTGGGATCCGGTTGGGTGGGCTCCGGCTGGGTGGAATCGGGTGACAACACGGGCTCCTGAGGGTCGGGCGAACGGCGACGTTCGCGACACATCCACCCCGATCACCGGGACGGGCCGACCAGACTTCCCGGCACACCTGGTGGACCATTCTCCCCGCTGCCGGTGCCCCACACCAATCGAGGCGGATCTGTGGACAACCGCCCGGCACCGACCAGTTGTCCACAAGCACGGTCGGCGAGCCCGAACCCCCAGGTCACCGCCACTACCGTCGGGCGCATGGATCTCCGACCGCGCACCGGCTCCCTGTCCCCGCGGATACGCGACCGAATCGCGCATGCGGTCCGGCCCGGGTGGACGCGGTCGGTGTTGCTGCGGCGCACCACCGCGGTTGCTCTCGTGGTGGTCGCGGTGATCGTCGGGCTCGGCGGACACCGCAGCACCCGCGCGGCGTCGGTGATGGTGGCCACCCATGCGCTGCAGCCGGGGCAGGTGCTGACCGGATCCGATCTGCGCGCCACACCGGTACCGGTGGATCTCGTCCCCGACGGCGCCTTGCTGATGGCCACTCAGGCCGACGGCCGCACCGTGACCGGGCCGATCCGCGGCGGGGAGATCCTCACCGATGCGCGCCTGCTGTCGGCGCGGCTCCCGATGCAGCTGACCGGCGACCCGTCCGCCCGCCTGGTGCCGGTACGGCTCGACGACGATGCCGTCATCACCGTTCTCCGCACCGGTGACGTGGTCGACGTGCTGACCGCCGAGACATCGGTGGTGGCCCGAGATGCGGTGGTGGCGCTGGTCGCGGCACCGTCGTCACCGGGGCCGACGCGCACCACCGGTGCCACACCGGTGTTGCTGGCGATGAGCGAAGCGGCCGCACACCGGGTCGCCGCGATCGGTCTCGACGTACCACTCGCCGTGGTCCTGCATTGACAGAACTCACGATTTCGGCCATGCCGTGCGGAGGTCCCGTCCCCGCACCCACGAGTTGATCAACAGATCAGATGCAGACATGGAAGCAACGCGACCGAGCGAAATACACAGTCTCGGTTACTCTCCTGGATACAGTTGATCACACGTCCGTGCCCATCCACCCAGCGCCACCCCGGCATGGATACCCAGCACAGGGAACCGATCAGGAGAGGACCGGAACGTGCTCAAGGGATTCAAGGACTTCATACTCAAGGGCAATGTGATCGATCTGGCCACCGCGGTCATCATCGGTACCGCCTTCACGGCCATCGTCACGGCATTCACCGAGGGCATCGTCCAGCCGATCATCAACACGATTCCATGGAGCCCCGATCAGGCTGCGGGCCTTGGCTTCTACATCATCAGCGACAAGCCGTCGACCTTTGTGAACCTGGGATCGGTGATCACCGCGACGATCAACTTCCTGATCATCGCGGCCGTGGTGTACTTCATCATCATCCTGCCGTACAACAAGCTCGCGTCGCTCGCCGGTTTCGGCGGCGAGAAAGAGCTCGAGGCCACCGAGGTCGGCCTGCTCACCGAGATCCGCGACCTGCTCGACCCGGACGCCGCCGAGAAGGCCGCCGCCGCCAAGGCCGCTGCCGACGAGAAGGCCGCCGCAGCGAATGCCACCACCGCCTTCGACAAGCCGTCGGGTCCGCCACCTGCGCCGCTGCTCGAGACGACGCGGATCAGCACGACCACGCCTGCCGCCCCGTACGGCGAGCCGACCCCGTACGGCGAGCCGACCCCGTACAGCGATCCCACCCCGTCGGGGCCGATCGTGCCGGAGTCGCCGTACACGCCCGGCACCGGCTTCCCGCCCCAGGGTGCGCCCACTCCACCGCCGGCTCCCGGCAACTACCCGCCGCCGGCCAGCTATCCGCCGGCCGGTGCGCCGCAAGGCGGCTCGTACCCGCCCCCGGGCAACTACCCGCCGGCAGGCCAGCCGTATCCGGGTGAGACGTATCCCGGTGAGCAGTACCCGGGCGACTACCCGCCGGACGGCCCGGGGCGCCACTCCCGCTGAGCGACCTCTCACGTACAGCGGTACCGCACAATCGAATACAGAGCCTCAGCGAGCGGCCCGCGTCCACGACGCGGGCCGCTCGTCGTCCACCGCGCCCGGTCCCCCGGTTGCCCGGTGCCGGATCCCGGTTGCCAGGGGCATCACAGCGGATGCTGATCCGACGGCAAGGAACGGCTCGTAGTCTGATGAATGTCGGTCGCGAACATCCGGACCGATGCGCGGTTCGTTCGAGCACCGCGCCCGACCGCCCACCACGTGTTCTCCCCCGACGCGCATCTGGTGGGCGGTCGTCGTATCTCCGGGTCCGCAAGGGCGGGTCGTATTCTGCTGCCGCCCTGCCGCTCTCGCCCTGGCTCCCGTTCCGCCGCCGGCCTCCGAGCCCGCCGGCATGCGGTCCGCCGACCCCGACGCCTGTGGGGACCAACAGCTTTCGGTGGCCACCCCCAGTGCTCGACGACTTCCGGACATGCGAAAGGGCGGGAACCGGAATCCGGTTCCCGCCCTTCGGCTTTGCCTCACGGCACCGCTGTCATCCCAGCGGAGGTCGCACGGTGTGCGATCAGCCCAGGCTGAACGGCTTGCCGTACAGGGTCACGATGCCCTTGACCGAGCCGGTGTCGACGGTCACCTTGATCTTGGCCTTGGCCTCGGCGTAACCACCGCAGTTGGAGACCTTGAAGGTCTCCTGGCTGTAGGCGACGCCACCCTGGCTGCCGGTGAAGGTGTAGTCGTTGACGGCGTCATCGTCGCTGTCGGTGGTGTTGATCAGCCATACGGTACCGGCCTGGCCGGGGCCGAGGGACAGGCTGGCACCGACATTGCCGCCCAGCGACGGTTCCGGCGTGCTGGGACCACTGGTGCTCAGTTCGGACGAAGCACCGGTATCCGCACCGCCACCGCCCTCGACGCCCACATGAACCTGGCAACCGACGATGTAGCCGGCGGCGATGTTGCCGCCCTCGGCCTTGCCGCCGACGGTGACGCGCACCTTGCCGGACACCCAGACCTCACGGACCAGGTTGAACGACTCGACGATCGACTTCTGGTAGTTGACGCTCTGGTCGAACAGCTGGATCTTGACCGGGGTGCCGTCGACCAGGGTCTTGGTGATGGTGGTGCCGGCCACCGGACCGGCAGCCGCAGCGCCGGTGCCCAGGGCACTCACACCCATGACAGCGGCGCCGGCGAGACCGACGCCCGCAGCCACGCGGCGGGTGATGATCTTGTTCATGATTCCCCTTCGTGGAATGTAGATCTGCCTAGGAAGCAGAGAAACTCGAGAAACTGGGTTATCTGCTTCGTCAGCTGACGAAGAAGGGCTGGCCATACAGGGTCGACTGGATCAGGGTGCCCGAACCGTCGATGGTGTCGTCGTCATCGTTGACCTCGTAGCCGGCGACCGCGCGGGTCAGGACCACCGAGCGAGCAGAGGCGTAGCCGCCGCAGTTCGGGAACTCCAGCTCGAAGTCCGACAGCTGGATGGTGGCCGATCCGTCCTTGAGGGACTTGGAGGTCACGCTGTAGAGGGAGGCCTCACCCGGCGCGAGCGGGATGCTCAGCGAGCCGCTGGCACTGATCGAGGGAGAAGCGCCCAGGGTGGCGGAGATACCGGAGTTGCCGCCGACCTTGATACCACTGACGTCCACCTGGCAGCCGACCAGGAAGCCCACGTACAGCTTGCCGCCGACGCCTTCGCTCGCCTGGGTGGTGTAGGTGCCGGAGACCAGCGCGGTGCGGCCGAGGCCGTTGGCCGCAACCCGCGCGACCGAGTACTGGGACTCGTTCTTGCGCCAGGTCTGGACCTTCTCACCGTCGATGCCACTGGCCGACTTGTAACCACTCTGCAATGGCGCGGCCTCTGCGTGACCTGCACCCATGCCGGCCACGCCCACAGCGGCAGCGGCGACGACGGCGCATGCCCCCGCAGCACGGCGCAGCCCAAGCTTGCTGAACTTGCTCATTCGTTCCCTCTCACAGGATTCGGCTGTTATCCGACGGACACGTATCCGTGTCCGTCGGGTGACCCTGACGGCTCGCGGGAATCCTCACCGCCACCGGTTACAGATAAGAATTCACCGTGTAACCGTGGCGTGAACACTCCCCACCGTCACTGCGGAACACACCCGTATTCCACAGGACACCGACTCCCCGACATCCCGAAGTGGACGCCGACGCCGGTAGCTGTCCTGCGGAACGGTATCTGAGAGGTCACAAAGAGGGCAACAGCTGAAATCAGCCGTGTCTCAGGTTTGATTCATGCGACATGCACAAGCGCGCATGAATGATCCACCAATGACAAAGTAAACAGCAGGAAAACTGGCTGAACCGAACGCCCCGATCGGCCGTTGCTCATTCGTAATGAGGCGGACGCTGCTCGTCGTACCATGATCTCGAGATCGAATTGTGATCTTGGCCACGTTCATCCTGAGTCGTCTCCGGAAGATCGTCTCCGAAGACCTCATCTCTGCGTCGATCGCGTCGTGCCGACCGTCGGGCATCTGCCGTTTCCCCTGCGGCGACGCCCGTGACGTGGCCCGACGGGTGGTCGGGGCCACCATCGGGAAGCGACGCCGGGTGGGCCTCATCGTGGCCCACCTCACCGTCGCCGCTCGATCCGGATCCTGAGTCCGGCGCCGCCGAGCCCGATTCGTCACCACTCATGATCAACGGGATTCAGAACTCGCTGATGTTGGCGATCACATATTTCGCCAACGGGGCGACGGTCGCCATTCCGTCGCGCACCGCGGCACGGGAGTCGGCGATGTTCACCACCAGGGTCTGCCCGGAGATTCCGGCCAGCCCGCGTGAAAGTCCACCGTCGGTCGCACCCGCGGCCAGACCCGAGCTGCGGACCGCTTCCTCGATGCCCCGCAGACGACGGTCGAGCAGCGATTCGGTGGCCTCCGGCGTCACATCCCGGGCACCGACACCCACGCCGCCCACCGACACCACCAGATCGACACCGCCGATCACCGCGGTGTTGAGGGCATTGCGGATCTCCACCTCATCCCCCGACACCACGATCGTCGCGTCCACATGGAAGCCCGACTCCGCCAGTAGTTCCCCCACCAGCGGACCCAGCGGGCTCTCGGTCTCCCCGTGTGCGGCGCGATCGTCGACGACAACCACCAGGGCACGGCCGACCTCGTCACCACCGGGCACCACCGCTCCCCGTGTCTGACGTGCCGCAAACTCTCGAGCCGCGGCGTCGGCGGCGACGACGTCGGCGGGATCCACCTCCGGGGTGACCTCCGCTTCCGGCGCCCCGAAACGGGGATCGCCGGTGGCGGTGGTCCCGATCACCTGAAAGTCGGAATCACTCGTCATGGCCTTCGTCCTCTCTCACCGACCGACGGATGTGGTCGGCACGTTCGCGTTCGTGGATCGTTCGTCGGCGTCGCCTCAGTTCGACTCCAGCGTCGCCAGGGTCACCTCGGCGGTCCGGGTCTGCCCACCCACCTGATAGGTCACCGTCACGCGGTCTCCCGGTGCATGCGACCGCACCGCGGCCACCAACGCGTCACCCGAGGTGATGGTGCGATCGTCCACCTTGGTGATGACCGCGCCCTTCGGGATTCCGGCTGCCGCGGCCGGGCCGTTCGCGGTGACGTCGGAGACCAGGGCACCCGGTGACGAGGAGTCACCGCTCGGGCGCACCGACACCCCGAGCCCCGCGTGGGTGGCCTTGCCGGTCTGGCGGAGTTCGTCGGCGATCCGCATGGCCTGATCGATCGGGATGGCGAAGCCCAGGCCGATACTCCCACTCTGCTGTGTCTGCGTGCCGCCGAGGGTCGCGATGGCGGTGTTGATCCCGATCAGCGCACCCCGGGCATTCACCAGCGCGCCACCGGAGTTGCCGGGATTGATCGCGGCGTCGGTCTGGATGGCGTCGATCACCGAGGTGGTGCCACCCTCCCGCGACGTCGACACCGGGCGGTCGAGGGCGCTGATGATGCCGGTGGTCACGGTGCCGTCGAGACCCAGCGGCGCACCGATCGCGATCACGTCCTGGCCCACGGCGAGGTTCTTGGAGGTGCCCACCTGGATCGGCGTCAGACCGGCCTTGTCCACCTTGAGCACTGCGATGTCGGAGATCGCGTCGGTGCCGAGTACTCGTGCCGACGCCCGGGAACCGTCGGAGAAGTTCACCGTGACCTTGCTCGCCGGGCGACCGTCGGAGCCGCTGACCACATGGTTGTTGGTCATGACCACGCCGTCGGCGGTCAGCACCACGCCCGATCCGCTGCCCTGCTCGTTGCCGGAGACCACCTCGATCGACACCACCGACGGCAGCACCTTGGCGGCCACCTCCTGGGTGGATCCGGCCGGGGCCTGCACCGGCTGGGTGTCGGTGGCGCTGGGGTCACCGCCGAGCGGCTGGCTGTTGGCCACCGTCGACGACGAGTCGTCGCCGACGCGCGAGCCGACGAATCCGCCGATCCCACCGGCGACCAGACCGATCACCAGGGCACCGCCGACGAGTGCCGCGCCCACCCCCGCCCGGGACTTCTTCTTGGCGGGCGGCTGCGCCGGTTCCCCGAGCGGGGCGCCCGGATCGCCGAAACCGCCTGCGGGAGCGCCGGTCACCGGAATCGGGCCGGTGTTCGACGGGAATCCCGCCGTGGTCGGGGTGCCGTACGGATCGGACCCGAACCGGCTGGTCGGGGGCACCGCCCCGGGCTGGCCGTACTGAACAGGGGACGCACCGGGAGGAGGTGTGGCACCGGGGGCCGGGGTCGGGCCGGGATAGCCGCCCGGCGAACCCTGGGTCGTCGGGTCACCGAAACCCGCACCACGTTCCCAGGGTGCACCGCCGCTCGCCGGGAACCCTCCCGTGTTGGGACCACCCGGCTGCCCTGACTGCCCCGACTGTCCGGGCCGGCCCGGGTCGTTCTCGCCGTCGAAGGGGCCGCGGTGCGAACCTCCACCCGTCATCGTCGTCTACCCCATATCTGTCGTGATCTACATCCGTTTCCCGACCAGGTCAGACCGGGACTCTGCGCTTCGCGGTACCGCGCAGACAACCCTAGGGGATGAACCATCCGGGTGGTCGGCCGAACTCGAAGTCGCTTCCATCCCTACTGACGAACCACCTGTGGAGATGGTTCCGCCGGAGCGGGTCGGCCCGGCAACGTCATTCGGATGAGTGCCCCGCCGAGGTCGGACTGTTCGGCGCGCACACTGCCACCGAGACGTTCCACCACCTGCCGCACGATCGCGAGGCCCAGACCGGATCCCGGCATCGACCGGGACTGGGTGGAGCGATAGAAGCGTTCGAACACCAGCACCCGATCCTCAGGCGGGATCCCCGGGCCGGCGTCGGCGACGGCGAGCTCGGCGGTACCCGGGGACACCTGGATCAGCGACACCCCGACGTGCCGGCCGCGCGGGGACCACTTGGCCGCGTTGTCCAGGATGTTCAGCACCGCGCGGGACAGTCCCTGCCGATCACCGAAGACGAACCAGGGCACCATCGTGACGTCGAACTCCACGTCGGTGCGCCGACGCCGCACCCGCTCGAGTGCGCCCTCGAGCACCTCGGTGAGATCGACCTCCTCGTGCACCACCTCGGGGGCATCGGCACGGGCGAGATCCACCAGGTCGCCGACCAGCGTCGAGAGTTCCTCGATCTGTGCCATCACATCCGAGCGCAGCTCCACCATGTCGGCGGCGGGAACCGTGGGCGCACCGGGCGCACTCGAGGCGATCAGCAATTCGAGATTGGTCCGCAACGAGGTGAGCGGTGTCCGCAGTTCGTGACCGGCGTCGGCGACGAGTCGCGCCTGCTGGTCGCGGGATTCGGCCACCGCGCGCAGCATCGTGTTGAAACTCTCGGTCAGATGCGCCAACTCGTCCTTGCCGGTCACCGGGATCGGCGTGAGGTCCTGTGTGCGGGCCACCCGCGCTGTCGCCCGGGTCAACCGGGCCACGGGTCTCAGCCCGGCGCGGGCCACCGTGGTCCCGGCCAGGGCCGCGAGCGCGACACCACCGCAACCCACCACGAGCAGCACCCACGCGAGCCGTTTGAGGATGCGGTCGGTGCGGACCAGCGACTGCGCCAGGATCAGAGTGCTGCCGTCGTCGAGCTTGCGAGCCAGGACGCGGCTGTTGTCGACGGTGCGCAGGCTCTGCGGATTGGATCCGGGCGCGTTGGGCGACTCCGCGATCTTGCGTTCGACGTCGCCGAACGGCACGTCCCCGATGTAGGGCCCCACACCCGACGGGTTCAGCAGCATGATCGAGATGCTGGTGGAGAACACCGTTCCGGTGATCAGCGTGTCCGGCCGTTTGGCCAGCACACCGTTCTTGGCCAGCACCGTCATGCCGTCGGCGCGACTCTCCAGACCGGCGTCGACCTCGTTGTACAGCGCGCGGTAGACCACGAAATAGGCGGCCACACCCATCAGGGTCACCGCGGCGAGCACCACCGTCGCCGACAACGCGGTCACGCGCAGCCGCAACGACACCGACCGGGTCAGCAGCAGCGGGGCCCGCATCTCACCGAGACGCCGGCGCTCACGCAGTCGCGACCACCACGTCCACCGGGGTCGACGATCGGTCTCGCCGGTCGGCCCGCTGGTTCTGGTCGACGCAGCAGTGTCGGGGCGCGGGCGGCCCGGGCCCTCCGCACGCGTGTGGGCGTCGGTGACCTGATGGAAATGACCGGAAGCACTCACTACGGCGGGGTCTCACGCAGGACATATCCGACGCCGCGCACGGTGTGGATCAGACGGGACTCACCCTCCGCCTCGGTCTTGCGACGCAGGTAGCCGACGTACACCTCGAGGGCGTTGCCGGAGGTCGGGAAGTCATAACCCCACACCTCCTCGAGGATCCGGCTGCGCGAGAGCACCCGCCGGGGATTGGCCATCAGCATCTCGAGCAGGGCGAACTCGGTGCGGGTGAGGCTGATCTGGCGTTCGGCACGGAACACGTCGCGGGTCACCGGATCGAGCGACAGATCGGCAAAGGTCAGGGTCTCCGAGTCGGCACCGTCCTCCGGGCCCGCGCGCCGCAGCAGCGCTCGCAGGCGCGCCAGCAGCTCCTCCATCGCGAAGGGCTTGGGGAGATAGTCGTCGGCGCCGGCGTCGAGGCCCGCGACACGCTCGGACACCGAGTCCCGGGCGGTGAGCACCAGGATCGGCAGATCGTCACCGGTCGACCGGAGTCGGCGGCACACCTCCAGCCCGTCGAGCCGGGGCATCATGACGTCGAGGATCGCGACGTCAGGGCGCTCGGCGACGATCTTCTCCAGGGCCTCGATGCCGTCCCCCGCCGTGTCGACGGTGTATCCGTTGAACGTCAGCGACCGTCGGAGGGACTCACGAACAGCTCGATCGTCGTCGACCACCAGGATGCGCATACATACAGTTCTATCGGCAACGACTAAGAGACCGCTGAGCGACGCGCGGACGTCATTTGGGCAGTTCGCCCGGCGGAAATGCCCACGCGGGGCGATCCTGGGATCATCGGACGCCGACCCCGGGCATCGGGCTGTTCGCACCGTCGTCCCGTCGTCGTCCCGCAGGAGACGCGGGGCACGCGCCGTTCGGCGGTGGCGGTGCCCGGTCTGCCGGCCCGCACACGCCGCGCGGGCCCGTGTGAGATCACGGTGACGGTCACGTAACCGGCTCAACCGAGTCGCGAAACACACGCCGCGAATCCTGGATGTCGTGACGAGTGCCGACACGCGATCTTCCCTCTGTGCCTACTGCGGCGTGGGGTGCGGCATGGATCTGACACTCTCCGACGACGCCGCACCCGGCTCATTGCCGCTGCGGGTGATCAAGGCCGGCGGCCGCAAGGACCACCCCACCAACTTCGGTCGGCTGTGCACCAAGGGCTCGACCACCGCCGACATGCTCAACGCCGGTGGCCGCCTCGAGGCCCCCCTGGTGCGCGCCCATCGGGGGGCCGACCCCGAACCCGCCGACATCGACACCACCATCACCCACACCGCCCGGCGACTGCGGGCGATCGTCGACGAGCACGGCCCCGACTCGGTCGCGCTGTATGTATCCGGGCAGATGTCCCTGGAAGCGCAGTACCTCACCAACAAACTCGCCAAGGGGTTCATCGGCACCAACCAGATCGAGTCCAACTCCCGCCTGTGTATGGCCAGCGCCGGCACCGGATACAAACAGTCGCTCGGATCCGATGCCCCGCCCGGCTCCTACCAGGACTTCGACCACGCCGACGTGTTCTTCGTGATCGGCGCCAACATGGCCGACTGTCATCCGATCCTGTTCCTGCGCATGATGGATCGCGTCAAGGCCGGCGCCAAACTCATCGTCGTCGACCCGCGGCGCACCGCCACCGCCGACAAGGCCGACCTGTTCCTGCAGGTGAACGGCGGCACCGACCTCGCCCTGCTCAACGGTCTGCTGCACCTGATCGTCGAGAACGGCCACACCGACCCCGATTTCATCGCCGAGTTCACCGACGGCTTCGAGCAGATGCCGGAGTTCGCCGCGCAGTACCCGCCGTCGGTGGTCGCCGAGATCTGCGGCGTGGACGAGGCCGACCTGCGCCGGGCCGCCGACCTCATCGGCACCGCCGAAAACTGGATGAGCTGCTGGACGATGGGCCTCAACCAGTCCACGCACGGCACCTGGAACACCAACGCGCTCATCAACCTTCACCTGGCCACGGGTGCACTGTGCCGGATGGGCAGCGGACCGTTCTCGCTCACCGGGCAGCCCAATGCGATGGGTGGACGCGAGATGGGCTACATGGGACCGGGTTTGCCCGGCCAGCGCGCGGTGATCTCCGACGACGACCGCGCCTTCGTCGAGGAGCGGTGGGGCGTGCCTTCGGGCACCCTGCACACCCGGCTCGGCGGCGGAACCATCGACATGTTCCGCCGGATGGCCGACGGTGAGATCAAGGCGTGCTGGATCATCTGCACCAATCCCGTTGCCTCCGTGGCGAACCGCAAGACCGTCATCGAGGGCCTCGAACGAGCCGACCTGGTGATCACCCAGGACACCTTTGTCGACGTGGAGACCAACCAGTACGCCGACGTCATCCTGCCCGCCTCACTGTGGACCGAGTCCACCGGTGTGATGATCAACTCCGAACGCAATCTCACCCTGTTCGAACCGGCCGTCGCCGCACCCGGGCAGGCCTTGCCGGACTGGCAGATCATCGCGCGGATCGCCACCGAGATGGGATACGGCGAGGCGTTCGACTACCGCAGTGCCGAGGAGATCTTCACCGAGATCAAGGAATTCGCCAATCCCCGAACGGGTTACGACCTCCGCGGAGTGACCTATGAGCGGTTGCGCAGCACCCCGATGCAGTGGCCGTGCCCACCGCCGTCCGACGACCGGCCCGATCCCACCGCCGACGGCGCCCGCAATCCCGTCCGATATCTCAACGACGGGGTCAGTCAGACCCTGCACACGCTGCCCGAGGGAACGGTGCCGCGGCTGGCGTTCGCCACACCGAATCGCCGGGCGCAGTTCTTCGCCCGGCCGCACATCGCGCCCGCCGAGATGCCCGACGACGACTACCCGATCCTGCTCAACACCGGTCGGCTGGCGCACCAATGGCACACGATGACCAAGACCGGAAAGGTCGCCAAACTCAACAAGCTCAATCCCGGGCCGTTCGTCGAGATCCATCCCGACGACGCCGAACGTCTCGGGATCGGTGCCGCCGACAAGGTCGAGGTGGCGTCGCGGCGCGGGCGGGCGGTGCTCCCGGCGCAGGTGTCCGACAGGGTACGACCCGGCAACTGCTTCGTCCCCTTCCACTGGAACGACTCGTTCGGCGAGCACCTGGCGATCAATGCAGTGACCTCCGATGCCATCGACGAGGCGTCGCAGCAACCGGAGTTCAAGGTGTGCGCGGTGACCCTCACCAAGGTCGCCGTCCCCACCGACGAGCCCGGTATCACCGACACAGGTTCGGCGCCAACCGAATCCGATTCCCCCACCGAAACCCACAGATGGAGTCCGGACGTGCTCGACGTGCTCGCCGCCTCGCTCGGGGTGGCCGACGTCGCCGCCCCGCAGCCCACCGAGTCCGAGCGGATCTACCTCGCCGGTCTCGTCGCCGGGGTGCGGGCCAACCCCACCGGCGCACCCACGGTCCCTCCGGATGCGCCGTTGCGCCCCGAGATCCGCAGCTGGGTCGGCGGCATCCTCGCCGGCATGTTCGCGCGCAGCCACATCGCCGGGGCGGGAATGGCCCTGCCCGCCGGTGGCGCACCGGGTCTCGGCCCGGCCACTCCCGACGGGGAGATCGTCGATGCCGAGACCGAGACGGAGACGGTCACCGTCGCGTGGGCGTCGCAGACCGGAAATGCCGAGGAGTTCGCCACCGCGTGTGTCGAGCGCGTCAAGGCGACCGGTCGCGATGTGGTGTTCCGCGAGATGGACCAGGTGGACGTGAGCGCGTTGTCGGGGACCACGCTGTTCGTCACATCCACCACCGGCGACGGTGAGCCCCCGGACAACGGGTCGTCGTTCTGGGATGTCCTCACCGGCGACGACGCCCCGAACCTGTCCGGCGTGGACTATGCGGTGCTCGCCTTCGGTGACTCCAGCTACGACGACTTCTGCGGCCACGGACGCAAACTCGACGAGCGACTCGATGCGCTGGGTGGTCGGCGGATCACCGATCGTGCCGACTGCGAACCCGACTACGAGGAGACCGCCGGCGGATGGCTGGAGCAGGTGATCGTGGCGATGAGCGCCAAGGCACCCACCTCCGAGGTCACCGGGGATCGCGTCGTGGTGGTCAGCGAACCCGCCGATTCCGCTGCCGCACCGGCCATCCGGACCGGGTCGGCGTACTCGCGCAAGAACCCGTACGTCACCACCCTGACCCGCAACGTCCGGCTCAACGGCGCCGGATCACAGAAGGACGTGCGGAACTTCGCGTTCGAGCTGCCTTTCGCCGAGCTCAGCTATACCGCCGGCGACGCACTCGGCGTGTGGCCACTCAACAACCACACCCTGATCGACGAGTGGCTCACGGTCACCGGGTTGAGCGGCGACGAGAAGGTCACCGCCTGGGGCGACCCGATGACCTTGCGTCGTGCGCTGCGTGAGCGCGTCGAATTCGCCAAGATCACACCCGATCTCCTGCGCTTCGTCGCCGAGCGCAACGGGGCGTCGGAGTTGCGTGAACTGGTGGTTCCGGGCAACAAGCGGCAACTCGACAACTGGTCGTGGGGACGCCAGACGGTGGACGTGTTGTCGGAGTTCCCGGTGCATGCCTCGGCCGAGGAATGGGTGGATGTGTTCAAATCCCTCACGCCACGCCAGTATTCGATCTCGTCGAGTCCGCTGGAGAAGACCGACGAGGTTCAGCTGACCGTGTCCACGGTCCGTTACGACCACGCCGGTAAGACCCGTGGCGGGGTGTGCTCCACCTTCCTCGCCGACCACGCCGACGAGCAACAGGACATCGGCGTCTTCGTCACGTCGGCAACCCATTTCGGGCCTCCGGCCGATCCTGATGCGCCGACCATCATGATCGGGCCGGGCACCGGCATCGCCCCGTTCCGCGGATTCCTCAACGAGCGCCGGGCACGAGGCCACGAAGGCCACAACTGGCTGTTCTTCGGCGAGCAGTACTCGGCCACCGACTTCTACTACCGGGACGAGATGACGTCGATGCTCTCCGACGGCCTGCTCACCCGCCTCGACGTCGCGTTCTCCCGCGACCAGGAGCGCAAGATCTATGTCCAGGACCGGATGCGCGAGCACGGTGAAGAGCTGTACCGGTGGCTCCACGACGGCGCACACGTCTACGTGTGTGGCGATGCGTCCCGGATGGCCAAAGACGTCGACGAGGCACTCAAAGGCATTGTCGCCCAACATGGAAAGCTGTCGGCGAAGAGCGCCGAGTCCTACGTCAAAGCCCTCGCCGCCGACAAGCGATATGTGCGGGACGTGTACTGACCGGAGCGAGGACCGACGATGGTTGAGCACCCTCGACGGTGGTCGAGCAGGACCCGAGTACCAGACGATGGTTGAGCCGGGACCGAGCATCGCGAGGACACCTCCACGATGGTTGAGCCGGGACCGAGCATCGCGAGGACACCTCCACGGTGGTTGAGCCGGGACCGAGCATCGCGAGGACCCGAGTACCAGACGATGGTTGAGCCGGGACCGAGCATCGCGAGGACCCGTGTCGAAACCTCGGCAACACACCCCACCAGCCGGCCACGACGCACCGCCCACACCGTCGATCACCACCCTCATCCCCAACGACGCCGTTGTCCACACCTGACCACACCGTCGGCGGGACAGGTGCTCGCCATCGCGGATAGTGGTCCCATGAGCGCCTTCATGTACATCTTGGAATGCGCCGACGGAAGCTACTACGTCGGCAGCACTCGCAATATCGAGCGAAGACTTCACGAGCACAACACCGGTGTCGGAGCTGCTTTCACCCGCCGCCGACGACCCGTGCGCGTCGCCTATCTTGCGGAGTTCGGCGACATCGGCGAGGCTTATGAGGCCGAGAAGCAGGTCCAGGGGTGGTCACGAGCAAAACGAAAGGCGTTGATCGACGGGGATTTCGATGCGTTGCGGTGGTTTTCCCGGCGGCCGTGGGAACGCCGATGATCGTTGTGGTTGCGTATAGTGTTCGGGTGACCGAGGTTTCGACACGGGTCCTCGCTCCGCTCGGTCCCGGCTCAACCACCATGGAAGTCTCGCTCCGCTCGGTCCCTGCTCGACCACCGTTGGGGTCGTCCTGCTCAACCACCAAAACCAGCACACGCGGGAGCGACGACCACTACGGTGGTTGAGCCGACGATGAGCGTAGCGAAGAGTCGAGTCGAAACCTCCTCAGGCCGAACTCGCCAACGCGACCACAGCCAGGACGAAGGTGTCCCGGACGGCACCTCATCGCATACCGGCCCCCATGCACCCGGGATGCGGTGTCGGTGTCGTCCGGGACATCGATGACCACGCTGTCATCGAAGTATCAGACCCACACCACGATCTGGCCGTCGCGATCGTCGGCCCGGTAGGTGTCGACGGTTCCGATCCCGTCGGTCGAGCAGGCGCCGGTGGCGAAGGAGAAGGCGTACTGATGCAGCGGGCAGACCACCTTGCCGAGGTCGAACTGACCGTCGGCCAGTGGACCGGCCTTGTGCGGGCACACCGCCGACGTCGCACGCAGCGTGCCGTCGGTCATCCGGAAGACCGCGACCTGCCTGTCCTCCAGCGCATATGCACGCCCCTCGCCCGGCATGAGGTCGGTGTCGGGACCCACCGCGACAGGCCTGGTCGTGATCGGGTCGACGGCGGTCATCGGACCGGCACCTGGGGCAGCGGCAACAATGGGAGCGCCGAGGTGAACTGGGCCGCCGACTTGGGCTCCTGCCGGTCGAGCCACGGGTCGACGTACCCGGCGATCGAGACGTCGATCCGCTCCTGCAGGCCGGCGACCAGACCGTCGCGGTCGGCGACGATGATCTCCTCGATCTCCTCGATCCCGATCCGCGGCACCCACGCATAGGTACGTTCGAGCCACTTGGCGTTTTCACGGTAGAACTGGATGAACAAGCCGCACAGGCGAACCACTTCGTCGGGCGAATCGACGGTGGCGAGCAGATCGCCCTTGCGGATGTGCGCGCCGGCCGCACCGCCGACGTAGATCTCCCAGCGGCCGTCACCCACCGCGACCACCCCGAAGTCCTTGCACAGCGCCTCGGCACAGTTACGCGGACAGCCGGTCACGGCGAGTTTGAGCTTCGCCGGGGTCTCCAGGCCCTGGAAGCGGGACTCGATGGCGATACCCAGCGATGTCGAATCCCCGAGCCCAAAGCGGCAATAGTCGGTGCCCACACAGGTCTTCACCGTGCGGAAGCTCTTGCCGTAGGCGTATCCCGACGGCATACCCAGGTCCGCCCACACCTTCGGCAGGTCTTCTTTCTTGACCCCCAACAGATCCAGGCGCTGACCGCCGGTGGCCTTGATCATCGGGATGTCGTATTTCTCTGCGACGTCGGCGATCTTGCGCAACTGATCCGGGGATGTGACCCCGCCCTTCATCTGCGGCACCACAGAGAACGTGCCGTCGCGTTGGATGTTGGCGTGCACGCGGTCGTTGACGAACAACGCACCGGGTTCACGTTTCCAGTCGGCACCCCACACCACCCGCAGCAACGAGGCGAGCGGCATCTTGGATGCGGCGTCCTCCCCGTCGGGCGCGAGCGCGGCGAACACCTCGCTCACCGACCGGAGGTCCTGCCGCCGAATGGCATCGATCAGTTCGGGTTTGGTCAGCGGGATGGACGGCACATACCAGTCGGCGGCGGCGTCGACGGTCAGCGCATCACCGGCCGCGTACTCGACGATGTCGGCGACGAGGCCCTTACACGACCCGCAGCCCTTGCCGGCGCGGGTGGCCGCACACACCTCGGCGACGCTGGTGCAACCGCCGCGAACACACGCCACGAGATCGCCTTTGGTGACGCCGTTGCAGTTGCACACCTGTACGTCGTCGGCGAGTTCGGCCGCACCGGTCTCGGCGCTGGGGGTACCCATGTCGAACAGCATCGAGATGCGCTCGTCGGGCAACGGCACCTTCTCGTCGAAGGCCTGGGTGAGGAAGTTGGCCTTGGAGATGTCGCCGAGCAGCATCGCCCCGATCAGCTTGTTGTCGCGCACCACGACGCTCTTGTAGATCCCCGACCTGGGTTCGTAGAACTGGACGAACTCGTCGTCCTCGCGTTCGGGGCCCTTGACCCCCATCGCCGCGACGTCGACACCGGCGACCTTGAGTTTGGTGGTCAGCCGCGAACCGTGGTACTCCGCTCGCGGATCGGCCCCGGTGATCACATCGGCGAGCACCACCGCCTGCTCCCACAGCGGCGCCACCAGTCCGTACACCTCGCTGCGATGCTGGGCGCACTCGCCGACGGCGTAGATGAATGCCTCGTCCTCGCAGCGCATCTGGTCGTCGACCACGATGCCCCGTTCGACGACGAGACCGGCACTCCGCGCAATCTCGACATTGGGTCGGATGCCGGCGGTCACCACGATCATGTCGGCGTGCAGCGATCCGCCGTCGGTGAATCCCACCCCCGACACCGCGCCCGCGTCGTCACGCAGCACCGCGGTGGTGCGTTTTCCGGTGTACACCCCCACGCCGAGCTCTTCGATCTTGTTGCGCAACACCTTTCCGCCGCGCTCGTCGAGTTGCTGGTTCATCAGGTGGCCGGGTGAATGCACCACGTCGACGTCGACACCCTGGGTCTTGAGGCCGTAGGCCGCCTCGAGGCCCAGCAGTCCGCCGCCGATGACCACCGCGCGCACGTGATCGCGCGAGGTGGCCAAGTCGAGCATGCCGTTGGTGTCGGCGATGGTGCGGAAGCCGAAAACCCCACGCGCCAGCCGACCGTCGGGTTCCCGCAGGCCGTCCATGTTGGGGAAGAACGTATGCGAGCCGGTCGCGATGATCAGCACGTCGAAGGCGATGACCCGGTCGCTCTCGCAGGTGACGGTCTTGGCGAACCGGTCGATCGACACCGCCCGGTCACCGGCGTGCAGCGTGACCCCGTTCTCGGAGTACCAGGCCATCGGGTTGAGCATGAGATCGGCGTCGTCGACGGTGGTCTCGCCGGCCAGCACATGGCTGAGCATGATGCGGTTGTAGTTGCCGTACGGTTCGTCGCCGATCATCGTGATGTCGAACTGGTCGGCACCACCGCGGGCGAGGATCTCCTCAACGGTGCGTGCGCCGGCCATTCCGTTGCCGACCACCACCAGCCGACGATGCGGCGCCTCTACCGCCATCAGATGATGACCATTCCGAAGTCGATCACGACCTCACCGGCACACCCCTCAGGTGCGGCGAGGACGAGCTCGAGGACCGAGTCCGGGTCGACGTCCTCGACCACCCGGAGCGGCACGTTGACCGCGGCCCGCGCCCCCATCGGAAACATCCGCATCGGCTTCCCGTCACGCATGAGTGTCACGTGGACGAGTTCATCGCTGCTGTTCCCTCCCCGGAAGTACAGCGGTTGAACGGTCATCCCCGGCGGTACCACATACGACAGGGTGGGATCGATCGGCGCGGGCTTGGACAGACCCGATCCGGTGAACGCGAACACGCCCTGCAGGAAGTGCGGAGTACTGGACATGACGACAGGGTCCCGAGCCCACGTGAAGGGCGACTTGCCCCGGTGTTACATCCCAGTTGTGTTCACCTCACTTGCCGCATCGGGCCGTCGTGAGACCGCCCCGACGATCCCGTGGTCAGCGTTTGCGCAGACCGGCGGCTCCCACCATGTCGGCGACGCGTGTGAACTTCACACGTGGGCGGCCCTGTTCGGCGCCGCGGCGGCGTTCCATCCGGTCGATGGCGCGCATCCCGCGGTAGCCGATCACCTGCC
Organism: Gordonia sp. NPDC003376; assembly: GCF_053589235.1. Classification (NCBI taxonomy): domain Bacteria; kingdom Bacillati; phylum Actinomycetota; class Actinomycetes; order Mycobacteriales; family Gordoniaceae; genus Gordonia; species Gordonia sp. NPDC003376. The sequence continues at coordinate 29,172 of NZ_JBSFRM010000015.1, forward strand.
GTGTCCGGCTGCGCAGCAATGCGGCGAACTCGTCCGGCCCGCGCGGGCTGCGCACCAGCTTCCCGGCGGCGGCGTCGGCGAGGAACTCCTCGACGGTGTCCTGCGCACACTGCTTGTTGGCGCCGATCCCGCCGCTCGGTCCCCGCTTGGCCCAGCCGAGTACGTACGCACCGGGGATCGCCGTTCCGGCGGCGTCGAGCAGTCGGCCGTCGGTGTTCGGGAAGACGCCGCGGTCGGTGTCGAAGGGCAATCCGGCGATCGGCACCGATCGGTAGCCGATGGAGCGCACGACGAGATCAGTGGCGATCGTGTGCCGTCGCGTCCCGGAGGTCACCACGACCCCCTCGACGCCCTTCTCGCCGATGATCTCCTCGGGAGCGGAGTGGAACAGGAACACGATCCGACGACGATACGCCGACGCAGGTGCCGAGAAGTCCGGCAGATCGGCGTCGGGATCGTCGTGGACCACCACCTCGACTCCCGGGATCGTCGACAGCGCACGGTATTCGGCGGAGGTGTAGGCCGCGTTGGCCTGGTCACGACGGCCGAGCAGCACCACCTCGTGGACGTTCTGTTCCCGCAGTAGCGCCAGGGCGCGGTCGGCGATGTCGGTGGTGGCCAACAGTTCCGGCGGTGAGACGAGGATCCGCGCCACGTCGAGGGCCACGTTCCCGGTTCCGACGACGACGGCACGACCGGTGGCCGGGTCGTCGCCGGTGCCCCGCCGGAGCGGTGGTGCGGCATCGGCACCGGGTACGGCGTTGTACCAGGCGACGAGGTCGGTGGCCGAGGTCGAGCCGGGCAGATCCTCACCCGGAACACCCAGGCGCCGGGCCTCACTCGCGCCGACGGCATAGAACACGGCGTCGAAGTGGTCGGCCAGTTCGGCCGGCGAGACCACCCCGACGTGGTCGTCGCGCGGCGTGTCGGGATCGCCCACCTCGACATTGGTGGCCATCGTGACCTTCTGGTCGCGATAGAGAAGATCGAAGCCCCGCAGGACACCCTTCGTCCCGGGATGATCCGGCGCCACCCCCGCACGCACGAGACCGCCCGCGGTGGGCAGCCGGTCGATCACGGTGACCTCGGCCTCGGTGCGGTCGAGCAGGGTCCGCAGCGCGTAGCCGCCCGCCGGACCGGTCCCGACCAGTGCGATCCGCAGTCCCCCAGGGAGTTTCGGGATGTCCGGGTAGCTGATCGATGGGCGGCCGTCGGCGTCGTCGGTGGTACCGATCGGCGACCAGCCCGACCGCACGTCGGGGTTGTTCTTGTAGTAGTCGGCGTTGATGTCGATGAACACCTGATCGCGCGGGCCGAGTTTGTCGGCGGGGAAGATCGCATCCACCGGGCAGGCGTCGGCGCAGGCACCGCAGTCGATACACGCCTCGGGGTCGATGTGCAGGATGTCGGAGCTGCCGAATCCGCGTTCCTCCGGCGTCGGATGAATGCAGTTGACCGGACAGACCGAGACGCATTCCGCGTCGCTGCAACAGGATTGGGTGATGACGAACATCAGAGCATGAACGCTTTCCGGTAGTAGCGCATCGCCGGGCGGGTCAGCAGCCCCACCTCGTCGAGGAATTCCATCAGGTGGGTGCAGCTGCTGCGGATCATCGAGTGGAAGTGCGTATTACCCTCCATCTCGCGGCGGGCACGATCGGCGTCGAGTCCGGCGTCGGCGTAGGCCTTCTTCTGCACCAGGCTGGTGACGATCATGTACGCGCCCATGGCGATCACGAGAGCACTGAACTGTCGGCGGGCCCAGCCGATGCCCTTCACCGACTCGCGTACCTCCTCGCGGGCGAACTTCATGTGCCGCGACTCCTCGAGCACATGGATCTCGTTGACCGTGCGGATGAAGTCGAGGACCCGCTCGTCGCGCATGCAGCCACGCTGGAAGACGTCGAGGACCTCCTCGGCGACGAGGATGCCGGCGTAGGCGACCTCGTTCTTGGCCGTGGCCTTGAAGAGTCGGCCGAGTCTGCCGACGACCCGCTTGGGCTTGTAGGACGTGCCGACCATCTTCTCACTGGCCTTCGCGAACATGATCGAGTGGCGGCACTCGTCGGCGATCTCGACCAGCGCGAACTGGAACTCCGAGCCGTGGTAGTCGCCGAGGTACTGATCGCGGACGACCATCTCCTGCAGGATCATCTCGAACCAGATGCCGATGCACATGATCGAGGCGAACTCGTGGCGGGTCACCGAGATCCGCTGTTCCTCGGTGAGCTCGTCCCAGTAGTCGGTGCCGTAGAGCGAGGACCACTCCGGGCTGCAGCCGTACTTGGCGGGATCCATCGGCAACGACCAGTCGATCTCGGTCATCGCATTGCGCGACAGCCGCGCCGCCGACGCCAGCAGGCGTGCCGACACCTCCTCGGTGCCCTCGTCACGCATGCTGATGACGGTGCCGAGGTCGTCGGTGTCGGACTCGGTGTGGTTGCTGCGGTTCATCGCGGTGGTCATCTCGCTGTGCCTCCGTGTCGGGATGCCGATTCGGCATCGGGGGGTGACATCTGGTGTGACATCGGTTCGCGGATCGGTGTGACCCGCAGATTTCTATGACAACGAACGATGTCATATCAACGCGTATTGTCAAGATAGCAGCGGAGTGTGACCGAGTAAACAGACAGCGGACTATACTGGCGAGTAAGTTTCGTTCGACATCTCATCGACGCAGGTCACAAGGGCAGGAGAGCCAATGTCATCGATTTTCGTCACCGGCGGTGCGGCCGGTATCGGACTGGCCACCGCGCAGCGTTTCGCCCGTGAGGGCTGGACCGTCGGTGTCTACGACGTCGATCAGGACGCCCTCGACAAGGTCGCCGCCAACCACCCGGGCTTCATCACCGGACGCCTCGACGTCCGCGACCCGCAGCAATGGGCCGACTCACTGGCCGAGTTCACCTCACACACCGGCGGCACCCTCGACGTCCTCGACAACAACGCGGGCATCCTCAAGGCCGGGCGCCTCGACGAGATCTCCCCCGACGCCATCCGCGCACAGATCGACATCGATGCCCTCGGCGTCACCCTCGGCGCGCAGGCCGCCTACCCCTACCTCAAGGCGACGCCGGGAGCACATCTGGTGAACATCGCGTCGGCGTCGGCGATCTACGGCCAGCCGGGGATCGCCACCTACAGCGCCACCAAGTTCTACGTCGCCGGCCTCACCGAGGCGCTCGAGCTCGAGTGGGAACACGACGACATTCGGGTGGTCAGCATCTGGCCACTGTGGGCCAAGACCGCACTGGCCGACCCGAGCGCCAAGTCCACCCAGACCCTCGGCGTGCGGATCACCCCCGAACAGATCGCCGAGAAGGTCTACGAGTCGGTGCATCCGACGCGCGCCGACCGACTGTTGCACCGCACCAGCTATTCCGTCGGCACCCAGACCCTGGTGCTGGGCAACGCCGCCAAGTTCATCCCGAACTTCGTCAATCGCACGGTGAACAAGCTGATCGCACAGTAGGTTCACCCCACTCGAAGCCACGGGGTGGTCGCGAATGCTCTTGTCTCACCGGGTTTCGACGGCCGGGCGGCCTCGCTACGCGAGGACGACCTGCTCAACCACCGTGCTGCAGTTGATGGTTGAGCAGCAAGGAGCGCAAGCGACGACGCGGCCGTCGAAACCTCCACCGGCCGACAACACAAAGCGACCACCCCAGAGCGATCACCTCCCAACCACCGCTGACAGAGGTTTCGACAACCGGACGGCCTCGCTACGCGAGGACGACCTGCTCAACCACCAACGAGCAGCACGGGAGCGCAAGCGAAGGCCACCTGCTCAACCACCGATGAGCAGCACAAAACCCAAGCGACGACACGTGCTCAACCACCGATCAGACGCGATCACGGTGGCCATTCGCTATCCCCCGTTGAACGCCGGCGTGTAGGCCCGGCACGGCTGGCCGCGCAGACCTTCACAGGGCGCCGACGGACCACCGGCCCGTAGTCCGGGCACCACCGGCAACACCAGTGACGACCCGCCCGGGCCCAGCGCCAGGGTGTCGACGATTCGGCCCCCGGTGGCCGGGGTGTCGAACCGCCACGACGTGCGGTCCCCACCGGGTGAGGTGACCGTGACCCGAATCCGCGACCCGGCGCGGAAGGTGTAGGCGATCGGTTCCAGGGAGATCCGCGCGGTGCTGAACCCGGAGGGAAGTGGTTGCGGTGAAAGCCAATCGCGCGCGGGGTGCAGCGCGGTGGCGGCATCGTCGGTGGCCCGCAACGACGCCCGCAGATAGCCGGTGGTGACCAGTTGTTCCCGACCGTCGGGTCGCACCTCGGAGACGGTGGCCTGTAGGTCGGTGTCGGGTGCCGACGACGCGAGCCGCAGGTCCAGACTCGCCGGACCGACGACGGCGGTGTCGGTTTGCTGTGGCGCACTGGTGAATCCGACGCCGGCCTGCCCGGGGATCGGCGCCCAGTCATAGGGTGGGCGCGCCTTCCACGGCAGCATCGACGGTCCGGTCACATCCAGCGTGCCGGCCGGTCGCGCCGACGGATCGGGACGGAAGGAGACCTCGCCCGATCCGCCGGCGCCGCCCAGGGTTCCGCCGACCCCGAGCGCCAGGCGACGACCGTCGCCCACCGAAGCCGGTGGCCACGAGGAGAACCCGGCCGACCACAGAGCGCTCATGTTGCCGACCGGCACGGTGCCGGTGCCGTTGCCGAAGAACACCTGGATCCGCGGGTCCTGCGCGAACAGCGTCCGGGCACGGGCCAGGGTTCCCGCATCGGGGTGACGCGCGGTGACGATCGGCCGGCCCGGGGTGCCGCTGGTGGCCTCGTAGAGGACCGGTCCGAGCGCGGTCAGCGCGGGTTTCGGTGTCGGGACCCGGTGTGCCACGAAGATGTCGAGGAACTCGTTCCACGGTCCGAGGATCTGCGGATGGGTGGAGTCGAAGTGCGATCCGTTGATCATCTTGACCCACACGTTCGGATTGTGTGCCAGCCGCGGGATGATCGCCGTCCACTGCGGACCGGTCTGCTCATCCTGCAGAGCACCCGCGAGGTAGACCGGAACGGTGATCCGCGACGCCCACCAGGACGGTGACCGGTGGTCGTGCACCGACGGTGTGCGCGTGGGGTTGTCGGCGACGAGACGCTCGGCGTCGACCGACTGCAGCCGGAGGCGCTGGTTGTCGGCGCAGATGCGGTCGCCGTCGGCGATCGCCACTCGCGGGTAGGGTTGCCCCCCGGCCGGTGCGGGTGCGGCGTCACGTTGCCGTTCGGCCAGCCACGTGTGGGCGAATCCGGTGTTGAAGATCCCGCCGGGGAACCCGGTGGAGTAGAGATCGTCGGTGATGCTCATCGGGGCGATCGCCGCCAGGCTCGGCGGCCGCGTCCCGGCGACGGCGATCTGCGAGATCCCGGAGAACGAGATCCCCACCATGCCCACCTTGTGGTGGGCCACCCACGGCTGGCGTGCAACGGTCTCGACGACGTCGTAGCCGTCGTAGGTGGTGGGCAGGTCGAAGAGATCGAAAGCCCCACCGGAGCAGCCACTGCCACGCATCGCGACATTCACCGTCGCGAAACCGGCAGTGGGACCGATGATCCCACCCAACATGGTGCTGATGGCCGGTGAGCGTGGATCGGGTTGCCGCGCCAGTGATCCCAACGCCCCGAGCACGAAGTCACCGGGCGCGGCGATCTGGTAGCCGGAGTACTCGACGAGCGTTGGGAACGGGCCGTCGGCAAGGGTCTTGCCCACCGGCAACCGCACCATCGCCGCCAGCGTGATGCCGTCACGCACCCGGATGTAGTTCATCCCGGGTCGCAGGGTCTGCTCGAATTGGGCTGTCGGTGGTGGCGCCTCGCCGAGCACCGCGAAGGAGTTGCCACTCCGGCCGCCCACATCGAAGCGGTAGCCGCCACCCGGAGCCAGCTCACGCACCAGGAATGAGCCGAGCCGGTCGACATGACCGGCCCCGACCCGCGTCCCGGTGGCATCCCGCAGCACCACCGACGCCCCGGGCGTCGCCCCGGTCAGATACGCCTGGGTGACGCTGCCCGCGCCGCGTCCGACGGCGCTCGTCGTCGGCGCGGCGTCGGATACCGCGCTCGTGAGGACCCCGCCGGTGACCACCACGGCCAGACTGCACAGCAGGATCGTCGCGCGCACGACGAGACGTTTGCCGACCGAACGATGACCCCGAGATATGTGTTCCCCCAGCACGCCGGTGACGTTACGACGACCCGGCCGTCGCGACATAGGTGAAACGGGATTTTCTCCGCGCTGATCGCAAGGCCCACCCTCACCGCGTCCAACGGCGCGGCCAGGTCCGCGTCGGCGCGGTCGGCAACGTCCAGTGGAAGGCGAGGCCCAGCAAGCGCAGTCCGGTCGCCAGGGTCACCGCCGCGACCACCACCCACGGATGCCACTGCGGCACCAGCTTCTCCCCCGTCACGAACAGCGTCGATCCGAGCAGAGCGGGGATCGCATACAGGTCGGCCGGTTGCAGCAGCAGCGGGATCTCGTTGGCCAGGACGTCCCGCAGGATGCCACCGCCGATCGCGGTGAGCATGCCTACCAGCACCGCGGCAAAGGCGCTGGCCCCGACGTCGAGCGCGACGCCGGCACCCGTCGTCGCGAACAACCCCATCCCGAACGCGTCTAGTACCAGGATCGTCCGGCGGAGTTCGCTGAACGCCGGATGGAAGAAGAACACCACCAGACTCGCGATGGCAGCGGTACAGATCGGGGTCCAGTTCTCGACCGACGACGGCGGTGTGATGCCCAGCAGCACATCCCGCAGGATGCCGCCACCGACACCGGTCAGCACACCGACGGTCAGAATGCCCCAGAGGTCGAAATCCTTGCGGACACCGAGGACGGCGCCCGACGCCGCGAACACCGCGATACCGGCGCTGTTGAGGACCTGCAGCAGCACCCTCTCATCGTGTCAGACGAGACTCCACGGATCTGCCCCGGACACGACGAACGCCCCGGATGATTCCGGGGCGTTCGACGTGGGTTCGCGAACCGGTCGTGGACCGGTCGGTCAGGTCAGCGACGATCGAGATCGATGACGCCGGCCTGTACGGCCTTGACGAGGCGACGCGGGATGCGCTGCGCAACGCCGTTGACCTTCACCTCCTGCAATGCCGGGTTGTCCGCCTTCCACTGCGAACGACGGCTGCGGGTGTTCGCCCGCGACATCCGGCGCTTCGGTACAGCCATGATCGTGCCCTTCTCTACGTGATCTTCACCAGAAGTCATCCGCTCCGCGAGGGGGATGGTTCCGGCTGGTCGGCGCGCACGCAGCCAACCGGGCGCGTCACGCAACCCGACCAGACTACCTGGCTCGGCGCCGAGGATCCAAAACGACTCCGGTCGACGGCGACGAGCGCCGGTGTCGGCTGCTACAGATCGGCCAGGTAGCTGCCGGTTCCGATGATCAGGAAGACCAACGCCACGATCCCCAGCACCACCGAGATGGCACCGGTGATGATCCCGGCCATGGCCATCCCCGAGCCGCCTTCACGACCCTGCGACGCCTCGATCTCCGTCCGTGCCTTCATTCCGGTGACGATCGCGGTGATTCCGAGCGCCATCGGGACGAAGAACACGAAGAGGAAGCAGCAGCCCGCCACGCTCAAGGCCAGGCCGGCGATACCACAGATCATCGAGGTGGTGGCCTTGCTGTTGTTCGGCGGACTGACCGGCGGTCCGTATCCCGGGGTGCCGTAACCGGGCGCGCCATAGCCCGGAGTGCCGTAGCCCGGCGCGCCATAGCCCGGAGTGCCAAAGCCCGGAGTGCCAAAGCCCGGAGTGCCGTAGCCGGGGGCGGCCTGGCCCGGGGCCCCGTACTGGGCGTAGGGGTCCTGCGCGTAAGGGTGCTGCGCATAGGGGTCGGCCTGCGGGGGCGTCCCGTAGGCGGGCGGGGTCTCGTAACCGGGCTGGGCGCCGTAGGAAGGTGGTGGCAAGGGCGCCTGCGGCGGCACCGGCGGCACGACATTCGGTCCGAGCTGCGTCGGCTGGAAATCCGAGGCATCACCGTATGTCGGCGGTTCCGGGGTCTGCTTCTTGAACAGATCGGGGGTCCCCGGACCGTTCGGAACCGGGTTGATCGTCGTCGGGTCCTCGGCCGGGTTTCCGGTCGGACCGTCGTGGGGTGCGGACATGAGCCCTCCTACTCGTCACGGCGTCCTGGTTTCTGCGGCGTCCTGATCACTGCGGCGTCCTGATCACTGCGGCGTCCTGATCACTGCGGCGTCCTGATCACTGCGGCGTCCTGATCACTGCGGCGTCGCGGACAGCCCGGCGCCGACATCCGGGTCGCGGCCAGCCTAACCAACCGACCACCGATCACCGCACACCTCGACGCGACGGTTCGTTCAACCGACCGTCATCGCGCCACCGGTCACGGCACCGACTCCTCGCCCGCGATTCGGACCGTGGTCCACTGTCGACCTAGACTCTCCCGGGTGTCAGGCGTCGTCTCCGGGTTCACCGTCATCTTCATCATGGTGGGCGTCGGGGTGGTACTGGGCCGCACCGGAGCACTCGGCGAGCACGCCCACGAGGTGCTCTCCCGACTGGTGTTCTTCGTCTGTACCCCGGCCCTGCTGATCTATTCGCTGATCACCACCGATCTGTCGGTGATCTTCTCGTCGACGCTGGTCATCGCGGGGGGCAGCGCGCTGGCCGTCGGCGCGCTCTATTTCCTGATCGCCACACTCGTCCTGCACCGCCAGACCCCTGAAGTGGTGGTGGGCGCCCTGGCGTCGTCGTATGTGAACAGCGTCAATCTCGGCCTGCCGATCGCGATCTTCGTACTCGACGACGCATCGTTCATCGCGCCGCTGCTGCTGTTCCAGATCCTCATCTATTCACCGCTGGCCTTGGTCACCCTGGACAAGACCGCGCTACAACGGGGTCGCGGCAATCCGGTGCGTGACGCGGTGATCCTGCCGCTGACCAATCCCATCCTGATCGGCGGACTGATCGGCATCGCCATCTCGGTGATCGGCTGGATGCCGCCGCAGGCGGTCCTCGAACCCCTCAAGATGCTCGGCAACGCGTCGGTGCCGGGCGCGCTGCTGGCCTTCGGCATGTCGCTGACCGGGGTCGCGGTGTTCAAGAAGGGACACAGTCCGCGCCGCGACATCGCCCTGGCGACGGTACTCAAGATGATCGTGATGCCCGCGCTCGTGTACGTGATCGCGCGGTGGGGCTTCGGCGAGGAGGGCCACAAGCTGTTCGCGCAGGTCGTGATCTCGGCCCTGCCGACCGCACAGAACGTCCTCGTCTACGCGACGCGCTATCGGCGCGGACAGGTCCTGGCCCGCGACACCGCGCTGATCACGACGCTGGCGTCGATCCCGGTGATCATGATCATCGCGTGGCTGCTGGCCTGACGAGCCGGTTCAGCCCCCTCCCCATCGCTGCGCCCACCCGCCGACACCACGCTCCTTGCGCTTGACCTCCACGCCACCCATCACCGCGAATCCGGTGATGTGCACAGTGGGCGCGCCCGGGGTGCCCGGCCCCGCGGCCTTGCCCCCACCGAATCCACCCATGATCGCGCCGCCACCGATCTCCACGGCGACGTCGGGCGGCACGACGATGTCGACTCCGCCCATGATCGCCAGACACTGGATGGTCAGATGCGGTGCGGTGAACTCGACCTCGCGCAGATCGATCTCGACCCCACCGAGGATCGCCGTGGCCGACAGGTGTTCGGCGACGGGGACCGCACCGGTGAGTTCACTGCCGGACAGGATCGCCAGCCGGCTGCGGATCGGTTCGCGTCCGCTGCCCGACGACACCCGGCTCGGATAGGGGTCACCGGGCTGCGGCAGCGCCACCCCGAGCTGGGTGACCGGCAGGTCGTCGGTGAGCGCGTCGAGGTCACCGAAGGTTCTGGCCGACACCGCCCGCCCGGACCGTTCCTCGTATTCCGCGGCCGTCAGATGCCCACCGGTCAGGGCCGCGGCCAGGATCTGTTGCACGAGTTCACGATCGGCGTCGGCGGCCCGCATCCGCGAGTGTCCGTCGTCGGCGGCGGGGGGTTCTGGTGCGCTGGTCACGACAGTCAGGGTAGACGCGGGGGGCGTGCCGAGACATGAGTGAACACCCTGAGTCCCACCCTGATACCGGCACCGGAGTCCGTGGGTGTTCGTCGTGGTTGTGTGCGACCATCGGCACATGGCTGGTGTGGGCAAGGTCCTGACGGGGCTCGGTGCTGCTCTCATGCTGATCTCCGTGGTGGTCGGGGTGATCCTCGCGGTCAGCGGATTCGGCAAGGTGGCCGACCAGACCTCGCAGGCGTTCGCGATCAACGGGTCGGTCACCCGACATCTCGACGCCGGCGCCCAGCTCACCCTCTACGCCCCCGGCACCACCGCCGGCCCCTACCCCGATCCGCTGCCGGCCTGTGCGGTGACCGGTCCGGGCGTCGAGCGCGATTCGACGACGCAGTCCAGCTCGTTCACCTTCGACAACACCACCGTCCGATCCTTCGCCCAGTACCGGATCACCGCCGCCGGCGAGTACGTGATCGACTGTGGCAACGGATACGCCGTCGGTGCGCCGCCTCTGTCCCTGAGTGGTGTCTTCTCCGGGGTCGGTGGCGTCCTGCTCGCGGTGTTCGGCGGCGGGCTGGGCCTGCTGGTGACGATCGTCGGCGTCATCCTGTGGGTGGTCGGGCGCAACCGGCGCAACCGTGAACGAATCCCGCCGACCGCCCCACCCGGAAATCCACCACCCGGATATCCGCCCAGCGGGCAGCCGCCGACCTGGTGACCGCCCGAAGAGCCATCTGATCTCCGGTCGTCAGCCGCGCCGGCGGCCCCGGCGGGAGCGCAGATAGTCCCCGACCACCGCGGCCCCGAGACCGTCGACGTCGGGGGCGATCACCCGTCCGCCGATGCGCCGGGCGATCTGATCCATGAAATGGGCCAGGCCCGGGTCGTCGCCGAGCCGGAAGAACGTGACCTGCGCCCCGAGCCGGGCGACGTGGTCGAGCTCGCGAACGGTCAGCGCGATGGTCTGCGGATGCGGCGGGTAGAAGAAAAACGGTTCCCCACTGGGATCGAGGTGTGCGGTGGGTTCACCGTCGGTCACCACCAGGACGACCGGTTGCGCGTTGGGGAAGCGCCGAAGATGACGCTGCGCCAGCAACAGCGCGTGATGCAGGTTGGTGCCCTGCTCCATCCGCGGCTGCAGTCCGGTCAGTTCGGCGATGTCGATCGACCGCGCGTACCGGCCGAAGGCGATGAGATGCAGTTCGTCGGTACGGAATCGGGTGGAGATGAGGTGGTTGAGCGCGACCGCGGTGCGCTTCATCGGCGTCCAGCGGCCCTCCATCTCCATCGAGAAGGAGGTGTCCACCAGCAGCACCACCGCGGCCTGCGTGCGTGCCTCGGTCTCGGCGAGCTCCACGTCGTGCACGTCGATCCGGACGCCGGGATGATCCACCGAGGTCGGGTGCCCCTCCGCCGCCGACCGCAGCACCGCGTTGGCGACGGTGCGGGAGACATCCCACGGGTCGGTGTCGCCGTAGGCCCATTCCCGCGTCGAACCCGTCGGCTCACCGAGCAGTCCGGTGTTGCGGGTCTGCCGCTCCCCGCGCCCGGACAGGTCCTCGGCGATGTCCTTGAAGATCGCCTGCCCGAGTTGGCGCATCGCCTTGGGGCTCAACCGCAGTTGGCCGTCGGCGGCGCGATCGAAGAATCCCTCCTCGCGCAACGCCTTCTCGAGTTCGACGAGGGTGCGGGCGTCGACGCCGGCCTGCTCCCCGAGTTGGCGTTCGAGGGCGTCGATGTCGATGTCGTCCATCTGGGCGCCGGCGTACTGCTGGGAGAGCTGCTCGGAGAGCGCCTCGAGTTCGGAGATGTCACGCAGAGCCGCCGCCCCCTCCCCGAGCCCCATCGGCTGATCGCCGGAGAACTGCTGTCCATCGTCCCAGCCGAGCCCCGGACGCGCCTGCCGCAGCGCCGAATCCATCTGCGCCAGTTGGCCCATCAGGTCCGGTGAACCGAATGCCTGCTGTGCCAGCTGATCGAGCTCGGCGCGCTGCTCGGGGGTCAGCGAGTTGTAGAACTGCTGGGCGGCGGCCGCGCGCTGGGCGAGCGAATCGATGAGTTCCTCGGTGTTGCGCGGATTCTCGGGGAAGAACTCGCCGTGCTCGTCCATGAACTTCTCGAACTGCTCGGTGGTGTCCTCACCGCGGTTGTGGGCGTCGAGCAGTTCGTTGAGGTCGGAGAGCATCTCCGAGATGCGTTGCCGGTCGGCCTCGGTGGCCCCCTCGAGGGCTTCCTTCATCCCGGCGAACCGCTGGTCGAGCAGTTCACGTCCGAGGAGATCCTTGATCTTGTCGTAGTCGGCAGCCGCCTCCGGGCTGCGCCACCGGTACTCCGACAACTCTTCGACGGCCTGCGCGGTGGACGGCGGCAGCGAACCCATCTGCATCTCGGCGAACCGCGCGTCGTCGTCGAGGTCACGCGCGAGTTGCTTGCGCTCGTTGAGGACCGCACGGTCGAGCAGTTCGCGGATCTCGGCGAAGGTGCCGTCGAGGTTGCGGTTCTTCAGCAGCTCCTGACGTCGGCGGTTGACCTGTTCGCGCAGGCGGTCGAGACCGGCGGTGCCAGCACTGCCCCGTCGGAGGAACTCCCGAAGTGCCCGTTGGGGACTGACGCCGGACATCACGTCGTCACCGATCTCACCCAACGCCTCACGCAGATCCACCGGCGGCGCAAGCGGATCCGGGCCGCCGGTGTACCGCTGATAGCGGGATCGATGAAAGTTCTTCTGCACCATGGGTGATGCCCCCTGGATCTGGATCAGCCGTAGATGGTCTGGCCGGTCTCGTCGGCTTCTTTGCCGATCCGCCGGGCCAGGAAGAGTCCTTCGAGTGCCAACTCGACGGCACTGGCACGTTCGCCGTCGCCGGTCGCCTCCAGCCGCTCGCCGATCGCATCGAGGACCCCGGTGACGCCGTCGGGCAACGAGTCGAGGAATTCCGCGGCGGTCACCCGGTCTCCGGTGACCACCGGTTCGCCCTCCTCCAGCGCATGCACGAGCGCTGCCATGTCGATGCCACCGAGATGGGCACGGACGGTGTCGGCCACCGACTTTCGCAACAGGTGCTCGAGGATCTCCAGCTCGCGGCCCTCTTCACCGGATTCGAACTCGATCTTCCCGCGCAGCACCTCGATGACCGACTCGAGGTCCACCACGCGTGCCACCGGAACGTCCTCACCGGTCACCGCGGACCGGTGCAGCGCCGCCGCGGCGACGGTCTCGGCGCCGGCGATGGAGAACCGGGCCGACACACCCGAGCGCTGGTCGATCGACGGATGATCGCGCGCGTAGCGGGTGAACCGGGCGAGGATCTCGGTGACGAAGGTCGGCACCGTGGCGGTGAGGTCGGCCTCCTGCTCGATCACCTCGATCTCGTCGTCGAGTTCCAGTGGGTAATGCGTGCGGATCTCGGCACCGAACCGGTCCTTGAGCGGGGTGATGATGCGACCGCGGTTGGTGTAGTCCTCGGGGTTGGCGCTGGCCATCACCAGCACGTCCAGGGGCAGCCGCAGGCTGTAGCCGCGGACCTGGATGTCGCGCTCCTCCATCACGTTGAGCATGGCGACCTGGATGCGCTCGGCCAGGTCCGGCAGCTCGTTGATGGCGACGATGCCGCGGTGGGCCCGCGGGATCAGACCGAAATGGATGGTCTCGGGGTCACCGAGGCTGCGTCCCTCGGCGACCTTCATCGGATCGACGTCGCCGACGAGGTCGGCGACCGAGGTGTCGGGGGTGGCCAGCTTCTCGCTGTACCGCTCGCTGCGGTGACGCCATTCGATCGGCAGGTCGTCGAGCAGGTTGGCGGCCTTGCGGATCGAGGCGGGTGTGATCGGCTCGTACGGGTGTTCGCCGAGTTCGGAGCCGGAGATCACCGGCGTCCACTCGTCGAGCAGACCCACCAGCGTACGCAGGATGCGGGTCTTGCCCTGGCCTCGTTCGCCCAGCATCACGACGTCATGACCGGCGAGCAGCGCGCGTTCGAGCTGCGGGATGACCGTCGACTCGAATCCGACGATGCCCGGCCAGGGGTCGCGGCCCTCGCGCAGGGCGGTCAGCAGGTTGTTGCGGATCTCGTCGCGCACGCTGCGTTGGACATGGCTGCTGGCACGCAGCTCACCCAACGTTCGCGGGGACGGATGACGGGTTTCGGTGGTTCCGATGGTGAAGTCCTCTGCCACCCCGACCACGGTACTCCGTACTGTGGCGCGCGCCATGCCATCACGACCTGTCGCGGTGTCAGGCAGTCCGGGTCACGCAGTCCGGTGTCCGGCAGTCCGGGTCACGCAGTCCGGGTCACGCAGGTGGGCCGGCCGGGGCCCGCCACGCCGGATCACGTCCGATGAAGCCGACCAGCGCGGTGATCGGGTCGGCGTCCTCGGCGACAGGGACCGCGGGACCGTACTGTCCCGATTCGCGGAGGACCTCGTCGATCGGCCGCATACCGTCGAGCAGATGTGCGGCGAAGGAGGCGTCGAGATCGGCGGGGCGCCCGGCCGCGGTGGCGAGATCCCAGGTGTGCATGAAGACATCACTGGTGTAGAACCGGTCGATCGCGTCGGCCAGACGGAGTTCGCCGACCATCGGGTGGGAGAAGGTGGACTCTGCGGAGGGCTCGTCGAGAAGGGCCTGGATGCGCTCGGCGTGGACCTTCCACGCGACCGGCGGTTCGGTGAGGCCCGGCGACGCGGGCACGTCGACGCCGCCCGCCGTGAGGAATCCGGTCACCCACTCCACGAGGTGGGCCACGATGTCGCGCGCCACCCAGCCGTCCACCGGTGTCGGTCGATCCCAATCGTCCACGGCGTCGGCGACCGCCCCGAAACCTGAGGCCACCACACGATGCCGATCGGCGACGGACAGGTCGATGAGTTCGGACACCCGCTCAGACCTCCTCGGCCTCGAGCAGGCGGTCGAGGTGGGCATATCCCTCGTTGACACCGACCTCCATGCCAGAGGCCAGCCACCCGTCGCGATCATCGAACGATTCACACAGCGACTGGGCGTGCAGACGGGTGGTGCCGTCCCCCAGATCCTCGAACCACAGCTTCTCCAGCGCCACCGAGTCGGGCATGCCCTCGAAGGTGAAGGTCTGCACGATCGTGTCGTCGGTGACGGTGTGGAAGCACCCCCGGAACCCGTACTCACCGCTCCCGTCGGTGGAGATGTACCGCCAGCTACCACCGTTGCGGACATCCCACTCGACCACCTTGCTACTGATCGAGTCGGGGCCCACCCAGGACATGAACAGATCTGGGTCGGTGTGGGCGCGCATCAGTTGTGCCGGGGTGGCCCGGAAGTCGCGAGTGATACGGATGATCGGGACCGACGGATCGGCCTCGATGGCGGCCTGTGGGTAGCGAGTGATGGTGCTCATGATGCTTCTCCTCGTGAGGTGCGTTCAGCACGACGATGCGGTGGCGCTTCATCGTTCATCTCTGCCAGTAGGACGTCGAGGCGCTGATATCGCTCCTCGGCGCGCCTCTGGTACCGCTCGATCCACTTGGTCATGAGGTCGAACACCTCCGCTTCCAGGTGGACAGGGCGGGTCTGCGCCGAACGGCTGCGCGTCACCAGCCCGGCGTCCTCGAGCACCTTGAGGTGCTTGGACACCGCCTGAAGACTGACGTCGTAGGGGGCGGCGAGCTGACCGACCGTCGCATCGGAGACCGCGAGCCGGGCGACCATGTCGCGCCGGGTCGGGTCCGAAAGTGCGGCGAACACCTTGGACAGCCCGTCGTCTTCCACTTCGTTCTCCTCAACCATTCGGTTGAATACGAGTGTGCGCCAGGCCACACCTATCGTCAACCTCTTGGTTGCATACGGGGCGGTGGGTGGACCCGGGAACGGGACGGTCGCACCCAGTGAATGCGAAGAAACGCCCGGTCAACGAGAAACGGTGCCCACTCGAATCGAGTGGGCACCGAATTCCGTTGACCGGGAGCCAGATTCCGTTGAGTGGGCGCCGAGTCTCGTCGACCGGGGTGTCAGCGCACGCCTACCGGCTCGTCGCCCCGCAGGGTGATGCGATGCATCACGCGCCGATTGTCGCCGTAGTCGCGGTTGGCGTAGTGCAGGGTGTTGCGGTTGTCCCACAGCACCAGATCCCCCAGGCGCCACCGGTGCCGGACGATGTGCTCGGGCTTGGTGATGTGGGCGTACAGCAGATCCAGGATCGCCCGGCTCTCGGCGTCGGAGACCCCGTCGATGTGAGACGTGAAGCCCGGGTTGACGAACAGCGACTTGCGGCCGGTCTCCGGATGAACCCGCACCACCGGATGACTCACCGGCGCAAGCGCAGTGACCTCCACTCCGTCCCAGACGTTTCCATGTCCGTCACGACGGTGCTTGAGGTAGTAGCCGAACTCACGGTTGCCGTCGTGGGTCGCGGTCAAGCCGTCGACGAGGTCTCGCACCGGCGCCGACAACGACTCGTAGGCGAGCTCCGCATCGGCCCAGTTGGTGTCTCCGCCGTTGCGCGGCAACACCACCGGACGCAGGATCGAGCCGGCCGGTGGGCGCGGCATGAAGGTGACGTCGGTGTGCCAGACATCGGCGAATCCGTTGTCGGCGCTGTCGAGCTCGTACACCTCGTCGGGCACGTCGCCGCTGTTCCACACCGGATGACCGGAGGTCAGATCGCCGAGACGACGACCGAACTCGATGTGGGAGGCGTCGTCGAGGCGCTGTTCGCGCAGCACGATCACCTTGTGATCGACCAGCGCCTGACGCAGCGCGCGTACGTCGTCGTCGGACGCCGAGGCGACGTCGACGCCGCGGATCTCGGCGCCGAACCGCGGGCCGAACTCGTCGATGTCGAACTCGACACCGGAGGTCACCGTTCCCACGGACGCCTGGGCCTGGGTGATGGTCATGATCGGGCCTCTCCTGTCGAAATTCCGGCCACTGCAGCCTCTTTCACCGCGGTGGCGATCTGGGTGCGAAGCACGGTGTACTCGGGTGAGTCACGGACCTCGTCGGCGGTGGCCCCCGTCCGGGGGATCGGCGAGGTGAGATCGAGTGCCACCGTTCCCGGCCGTGATGTCAGCACGACGATCCGCGTGCCGAGGAAGGCCGCCTCCTCCGCACTGTGGGTGACGAACACATTGGTACGACCCAGGTCGGCGCTCACCGACCGCAGATCTTCCTGCAACGTCTCGCGTGTGAGCGCATCCAAGGCCGCGAACGGTTCGTCGAGCAACAGCAGCGAGGTCTCCGCGGCGAGCGCACGAGCGATGGCCACGCGTTGCTGCTGCCCGCCCGAGATCTCCCAGATCCGGCGGCCCGCGATGTCGGTGAGCCCGACCCGCGCCAGGAGTTCCTCGCGACGGGCGGCGCGCTCCGACTTGGGCACCCGCGCGTACTTCAGTGCCAGGTCGATGTTCCCGCCGACGGTGCGCCACGGGAACAGGCGCGGCTGCTGGAACACCACACCCGACGTGACTCCCGGGACCGGGGCCGCTCCCCCGACCAGCACCTCGCCGGCGGTCGGCGGCTCGAACCCTGCGATCAATCGCAGCAGCGTCGACTTGCCGCAGCCCGACGCGCCGACGAGGACGAGGAACTCACCCTCGGCGACGGCGAGGTCGACCGGTCCCACCGCGGTCACCGCCGACGCCCCGGAGCCGTATCGCTGCGAGACACCGGACAGTGAGATCGCATTTCCCACGGTTGATTCCGCCCGAGCGCCGGTCGCGGTTCCCGGGGTGGGGCCGGCGACCGCCGGGCTAGGACTGTTCGACGACACCGGGCAATCCCTTCGTGTAGATCGCGGCCTGGAAGGTCGACAGCGGCGGTGCCGCCGGGATCTGCTGCTGCTCGGCCAGGAACACCGCTGCGCTGTGCAGGTTCTCGGCCAGATTTCCCGGATTGCCCTCGGTGCCCAGCCAGGTGGGCGTGGCCAGTTCGGCCGGGGTCAGGAAGGTTCCCTGCTTCAGCTGGTTGGCGGCATCTTCCGGCGTGGTGCCCAACTGTGCGGCGACGGCCGTGGCGGCGGCCTGCGGGTCGTCCTTGATGAGGTTGAGCGCCCGCGCCTGCACCTTGCGCCAGGTGTCGACGACATCGGGGTGGGCGTTCGCGAAGTCAGTGGCGACCACACCGAGGTCCAGGGTCGGCTTTCCTGCGGTCGCGAGCTGGCGGCTGGCGATGAGAGTCTTTCCGTCCTTGCGCAATTCGTCGAGAGTCGGCAGCCAGGTGTAGACCGCGTCGACGTCACCACGCTGCCAGGCGGCCAGCGATGCCTGCGGCTGCAGGTCGATGATGTCGACGTCGGAGGGCTTGACCCCGGCCTGCTCGAGTGCGGCGAGCAGGCTGTAATGCGCGGTCGATGCGAAGGCGGTGGCGACGCGCTTGCCCTTGAGATCGGCGACGGTGTTGATACCGGTGCCGTTACGGGCGACGAGGGCCTCGTTGTCGCCGGCGACGTCGAGGACGAAGGCCACCTGGTACGGAATGTTCAGCGGCTGCGAGAGTCCGCGTGCCACCGGACTGGAACCGATTGCGCCGAAGTCGATCTGCTTGGCGACGAAGGCGGTGTTGATGTCGGCGCCGGAGTCGAACTTGGTCCACTTGATGTTGTAGTCCGGGAGCGCCTCCTCGAGCCACCGGTTGTTCTTGACGATCAGATCGCCACTCGGAAAGGACTGGTAGGCAAGGCGGATCGTCGGCTTCCCGGAGTCCGCTCCGGACTTGTCCACCGAGCAGCCCGCCACTGCGAGAAGAGCCGCGGTGATGGCGGCGACGAGTGCCGCCACCGTACGTACCGGAGATCGTCGGAGTTGAGATGTCATGAGAGGTCAGGCCTTTCCGCGCCAGGGCACCGTACGGTGCTCGATCACCCGGAGTACGCCGTCGATGATCAGACCGGACAGCCCGATCAGTGCGATCCCGACGAGCACCACGGGGGTGTTGTTGTAATTGCTTGCGTCCTTGACGACACCGCCGATACCGGGGATGCCGTTGAAGAGTTCGGCGGCGACCACCGACGAGTAGGCGATGCCCACCGACAACCGGATTCCGGTGAAGGTCTCGGGCAACGCGGCCGGGACGACGACATCGGTGATCACCTCACGCCGCGACGCCCCGAGGGCGCGGGCCGCCTCGACGAGGGTGACCGGTGCGGCGCCGACCGCGGCCGTCGTCGCGACCGCCGCCGGGGGCAGCGCGGCCAGGGCCAGCAGGGTCACCTTGGGCGCCTCGTCGATGCCGAGCCAGATGACCAGGAGGAAGAAGTACGCCAGCGGCGGCAGCGCGCGCAGGAACGTCAGCCACGGTTCCAGGAGGCGACGGACCCACGGGATCGACCCCATGACCAGACCGAGGACGACGCCGATGGCGACGCCGATCACCACGCCGAGGAGCACTCGGCGCAAGGTCATGTACAGGTGTTCCCACCAGTAGTAGCCGGCGTAGCCGATCACCCCGTTGTGGGTGGTCGACATGTCTACGAAGGCCTGCCACACGGTGCCGAGTCGTGGGACGAAGGTCTCGGTCCACACGCCGCTGATGGCGATCAGCTGCCACACGAGGAGGAACAGCACCAGCGACAGCAGCGGAAGGCCCACCTGCTGCGCGAGGGCCCGCAGGCGCGAACGACCGTCGGGCTTGTCGGCGCCCGGTTGCCCGCCTCGTTCCTCGTCGGCGGTGATGTCTACGAACAAAGTCACCAGGTATGTCTATTCGCGATGGTGAATCGGCAACAGGGTTTACATCTCGGTGAGGAAATATGCCCCTACCGCTGCACCGGTGACCGGATTCTGGGTGGCCGGATACTGCGACCGCCCGGTCCGACGCGGGTGTTCAGCCGCGAATGCCCAGCCAGAGGGCCAGACCCAATCCCCCGATTCCGACCATGATCCGCAGGGGCTCGGCGGGAAGACGTTTCACCACCGGAGGTCCACACCATCCGCCGACCAGACAGCCGATCGCCATCCCGACGGCGGCCACCCAGTGCACGTGACCGGAGAAGGCGAAGCCGATCGCGGCCGCCAGATTGGCGACACCGAGAAACAGTGACTTCAACAGAGTTGCGCGCCACAGCGGTTCGCTGGTGACGACGAGGGCGAGGGCCAGGATCACGATGCCCGCGCCGGCTCCGAAGTAGCCGCCGTAGATCGCGATGATGCACAGTCCCGAGTACCAGATCCACGGCCGATCAACGTGTTTCGAGGCGAGTCGACGCAGCCGCGGCTGGATCAGCAGCGCCACCGAGGCCAGTGCGACGAGGTACGGCACGATGATCCGGAACGAGTTCGGTGGTGCGAGGATCAGGACCAGTGCACCGATGGAGCCGCCGATGAGGGCGGCGACGATGCCGATCCCGAGCCGACGCCGGTCGCCGTCGAGCAGCACCCGCCCCGATTGGCTCATGCTGCCGACCCCCACCGACACCAACGCGACCGTGTTGGTGACGTTGGCGGAGATGGGGCTCAAGCCGACGGCGAGCAGGGCGGGGTAGCTGACCAGGGAGGCCATGCCGGTGACATACCCGATGAGGCCTGCGCCGAAGCCTGCGAGGACGAGCAGCGCGAACTGCGGGATGGTCACCGGCGCCCGCCGTGCACGCTCAACGTGAGCGGGTGCCCACTCAACGCGATCGGGCGCCCGGTCAACGGATCAGTGGGCGAAGTGCCGGGCACCGGTGAGGTACAGGGTGATGCCCGCCTTCGACGCCGCCTCGATCACCTCGGTATCGCGGATCGATCCACCGGGCTGCACCACCGCGGTGACACCACCGGCGATGAGCACCTCCAGACCGTCCGGGAACGGGAAGAATGCATCCGACGCCGCCGCGCTGCCGGCCGCGCGCTCACCGGCGCGGTTGACGGCGAGGTGAGCGGAGTCGACGCGGTTGACCTGCCCCATGCCGACGCCCACCGAGGCGCCGTCCGTGGCCAGCAGGATCGCATTGGACTTCACCGAACGGCAAGCACGCCAAGCGAACTCGAGATCGGCGAGGACCTCCGGTGTGGCCGGAGCACCGGAGACCAGGGTCCAGTTGGCCGGATCGTCACCGGCTGCGTCGAGCACGTCGCGCTGCTGCATCAGCAGGCCACCGGAGATGGGTCGGGTCTCGATCCCGGCGCGCTGCGGCGGCACGGCCCGCAGGATGCGGATGTTCTTCTTGCGCTGCAACACCGACAGCGCACCGTCGGCGAAGCCGGGGGCGATGATGACCTCGGTGAAGATCTCCGCAACCTGCTCGGCCATCTCGACGGTGATCTCCCGATTGGCCGCGATCACGCCGCCGTAGGCGCTCACCGGGTCGCAGGCATGCGCCTTGCGGTGCGCCTCGCCGATGTCGGCACCCACCGCGATGCCACACGGGTTGGCGTGCTTGATGATCGCCACGGCCGGCTGGTCGAAGTCGTGTGCGCTACGCCAGGCCGCGTCGGAGTCGGTGTAGTTGTTGTAGCTCATCTCCTTGCCGTGCAGCTGCTCGGCGGAGGCCAGACCGTGGTAGTCGGAGTTGGAGAGGTAGAGCGCCGCCGACTGGTGCGGGTTCTCGCCGTAGCGCAGCACCGTCGACCGCGACCAGGTGGCACCGGCCCACTCCGGGAAGCGCGAGTTGTCGGGTTCGTGCTTGCCCTCGGCCTCGGCGACGGGCGGCGCCACGACGCTCGACATCCACGAGGCGACGGCCACGTCGTAGTCGGCGGTGTGGCGGAATGCCTTGGCGGCCAACTGCTGCCGCTCCGCAAGGCTGAACCCACCACCTGTGAGAGCGGCGATCACGGCGTCGTAGTCACCGGGGTTGGTCACCACCGCGACGGTCGGATGGTTCTTGGCCGCACCGCGCACCATCGACGGACCGCCGATGTCGATCTGCTCGATGCACTCGTCCGGGGTGGCGCCCGAGGCGACGGTCTGGGTGAACGGGTAGAGGTTGACCACGACGAGATCGAACGGCGCCACACCGAGCTCGGCGAGCTGGGCGACGTGTGAGTCCTTGCGGCTGTCGGCGAGGATGCCGGCGTGCACCTTGGGGTGCAGGGTCTTCACGCGGCCGTCGAGGCACTCGGGGAAGCCGGTCAGCTCCGACACCTCGATCACCGGAACACCTTCGGCGGCAATCGTCTTGGCGGTGGAGCCGGTGGAGACGATCTCCACGCCGGCCACTTTCAGGGCCTTCGCCAGGTCCGCGAGCCCACTCTTGTCGTAGACGCTGACCAGCGCGCGGCGGATGGGGCGGCGGGTCGCGTCAGTGCTCGGTGCGTTCACGGAATGTGGGCCTTTCGTCCGTCGATGACTACTCCTCGGGTGACAAGATCGGTCACCACGTCGGCGAGCAGCACGCGCTCCACCGACTTGATGCGTTCGTGCAGGGAGTCCTCGGTGTCGTCCACCTCCACCGGCACCGCGGTCTGCGCGAGTACCGGGCCGGTGTCGACACCGGAATCCACCAGATGCACGGTGGTGCCGGTCAGTTTGACGCCATAGGCGAGCGCGTCGGCTACGCCGTGGGCGCCGGGGAACGCCGGCAGCAGGGCCGGGTGCGAGTTGACTATCCGGCCGGCGAACCGGGCCAGGAATCGGTCCCCGAGGATCTTCATGAACCCTGCGGTCACCACCCAGTCGGGGGTGACGGCGGCAACGTGGTCACGCAATGCGGTGTCCCAGGCGTCCCGGTCGGCGTGGTCGCGGAGCTTGCACACGATCAGCGGGATGTCGTGCTCGGCGGCGATCTCACCGGCGCGGCAGTCGCGGTCGACGACGATGGCGGTGACCGCGAACGGCGACTGCGGTTCGCCGGCTCGCGCCAGCAGTGCTTCCAGGAGTGATCCGGTGCCCGAGGCCATCACGACGACCGAGGCGCGCACGGCGGCGCTCGACACGGGTGACGGGGGGTTCACGGCATCGAGCCTAGTGGGCGGCGGTATCCCGGGACGCGTCGGGGCCCGCGCCGTGTCCGGCGTGGTCGTGGTGCACGTCGATCCGGTCCGCAGATGCCGGGTCGTCGTCGGCGGCGCCCGCGCCGTCTCGCCGGCCGGACATCCCGTACTCGTCGTCGGGCCCGCCGAACGTCTCGTACTCGGCGTCCTGGTACTCGTCCTCGTCGTCCTCGAAAGCGTCGTCGGTGTCTGCGTCGTCGGTGTCTGCGTCGTCGGTGTCTGCGTCGTCGGTGTCTGCGTCGTCGGTGTCTGGGTCGTCGTCGAGGATCTCGTCGAAACCGTCATCGGTCTCCGTCGACGTGGTCGCCGCCGCACGACGCCGCGCCTTGCCCGAACGACCGGACCCGTCACGGCCGGACCGCAGCCACGGCAGCACGTTGTGGACCAGGGCGACGATCACCCCGGCGACCAGGATCCAGCCGAGGGTGAACACCCCTGCGGTGGCGATGGTGATGCCGGCGCCGCCGACCTCACCGAGCCTGCCTCCGGAGAGTTGTCCGAGCACCACGACGATCGCGGCGGCCACCGCGGCGGCCACCGCCAGGCTGCGTGCGTACACCGCCAGATCCGTCGACCGGCACCGCCAGGCGACGCCGACCGCGATCAGGGCGGGGACGGCGAGCCCGATCGGCGCCCACGCGACGACGTCGGTGGGCAGGATCGCCAGGGCGGGCAGCGGTGGCACGGCCCCACCGCGTGTCGCGAAGAGGTCCACCGACACCGCACCGATGTGCGCCTCGGAACCGAGGAGGACCGCCGCGGACCCGATCATGAGGTTCGGCAGATACAGGATGGACAGCACGGTGAGGCCCAGGTAGCCGTCGAAGTCGTAGCCGTCACCGATCATCTCCCCCACCGAGGTCCACGCGAGGAGCAGACGCAGCAGGACCAGGATCCCGCCCGCGGCGAACAGGGCGAGCGCGGCGACCACGCCGTAGCGGAGGCCGCGGCGATCGCCGTCGGTGAGGCGGGCATCGACGAGTTCGCGATTCGCGAGCAACACCCCGACAGGGGCGGCGACGGCGTGGACCAGCAGGGTCTGTCCGAAGGCACCCAGCGCACCGGGACTCTGGATCGGCAGCACCGACGACCCGTCCATCACCACGGCGAGGCAGATCGCGGTGGTCAGCAGCGGCCCGGCCACCGCGGCGAGGATCACGGTGAGCAGTTCGGCCCCGTGGCGGGTGCGACTCGCCGACCCGGCGATCAGCGCGGTCCCGGCCGCGACCAGCAGTGTGGGCAGGATGGGCAGGACCCCGATGGTGACGCCGCCGAAGGTGATCGGGACCTGGTGTACCGCAAGCCAGCACGCGGCGACGGCCGACGGCACCGCCGACAACGCGCCACCGGCCATCAGCTGTACCGCGAGGACGATCAGCACCGCCACCGACACGGTGATCAGCGGGACACCGAACGCGATGAGGATCAGTTCACGCGCACCGCGTTCGGGGCGGCCACCGTGTTCACGCCGAGCCCGACGCGCCTCACGGAGTCGGGTCGCGAGGCTGTCGGCGGCGGAGACGGATCTGATGGTGGGCATCGGATCGAGCGTGACACGTGGGACTCCTGAGGTCACACCGACGCGCCGGTCCGATCCCAGAAAGCGACCGATCACACGGTATGACCGATATGGTCCTCGGCCCGCCCCGGACCCGCGACATGACTCGGCCCCGGACCGCATGGGTGGTCCGGGGCCGAGTGATCCGATCTGTGGCGCCGATCTCATCGGGTCGGCGACCGCGGTGTGTCGGCGACCGCGCCGGGTCAGCTGCCGGTCTGGGGCGGTTCCGGCTTCTTGAACACCGCCGTGGCGCCCTCGGTGCCCGGAACCCCCTCGGCACCGGCCTGCGGACTCGCCGCCGCGCCCCGGGTCTCGGGGGTAGCCGGGGACTCCGGCGTGGATGCGGAGCCGGACGGCGCTGCGTGCTGTGCCTGTCCGTAGCCGGCGTAGGACGACGGGTCATAGGTCGGGGTGGCACCCGGCTGCGATTCGTGGCCGGCAGCACCGGACGCCGGCGAGCTCGCGCCGTAGGACGAGCCGGCCCCATACGACGAGGCACTGCCGTAGGACGAGGCGCCGTAGGTGGTCGCCGCGTCGGCAGACGGCATCGCCGCCGTGCCCGGGGTGGAGGTGACTCCGGGTGTGGAAGTGGCGCCCGGGGCGGCTGCGGCAGAGGAGGCCGAGGAGGCGACCGCGGGGCCGCTGGTGTCGACGCCCGCGGTCTTGAGCACGCCCAGGTCGATCAACAGCCATGCGATCGCGAGCAGGAAGTTCAGGATCGACAACACCAACAGGATGATGGCGCCCGCACCGTGGCTGAGGTCGACGCCGAACTGGCTGGAGGTGTCCGCGCCGGCATAGGTGAGAATGGTCAGGAGCATGCCCGCGGTGGTACCCGCGGCGACCAGCGGGGCCACCCGGAAACCCTTGACCAGGCCGGTGAAGGCCAGTGCCGCGGCGAGGACGACGACGGCATAGGCAGCGGCGAGATCGCTCGAGAGCAGTCGGATCGACTGGGATCCGCCGGCGGTGTCCACCGTCCATCCCGCCGCGAATCCACAGAACAGCACCACCAGGCCGAGCACGCCGATGGTGCCGGCGAGGGCCGGGGCGACGATCGGCGGGAGGCCCGCGAACGGCTGCTTGGGTGCTGCGGGCGCACCGTAGCCGTAGCCCTGCCGGCCGTAGTTCTGTTGATCACCGTAGTTCTGTTGCGCACCGTAGTTCTGTTGCGCACCGTAGTTCTGTTGCGCACCGTAGTTCTGTTGCGCACCGTACGGCTGATCTCCGTAACCCTGCTGGCCATAACCCTGCTGGCCGTATCCCTGCTGGCCATAACCCTGCTGGCCATAACCCTGGCCGTGGTTCTGCCCCGACTCGGGCTGCTGCCCGTAGCCTGGTCCTCCGGATTGATAGGTCATCTGATTTCTCCAGACTGATCCGACTGTCGGACCCATGCGATGTGTCCACGCCCCCGGGCGCACTGCCGACCACGCTAATACATCTGCCGAGTCCGTCACAGGGACCAACCGGTCGACGACCAGTGGCCTCCCACGACGCTGCAGGTCACCAGTGGTGCTCGACGCCCCGCTGCGCATACCACCCGATCACGTCGGGGTCGTCGATCGATCGCGGATCGATGTCGACCGGACGCCCGGCCAGGATCGAGGTCACCGGAACCTCCAGCTTCTTCCCGGTCCGAGTGTGCGGGATGGCCGGGGCCGCGATCACCTCGTCGGGCACGTGCCGGGGCGACAGGCGGGCACGGATCTCACCGGCTATCCGTGCGGTGAGATCGTCGTCCACCTCGGCATCGCCGACGAGGGTGACGAACAGCGGCATCCAATACGAGCCGTCGGGGCCGTCGACGCCGAGCACGAAGGCCTCGGCGATCTCGTCGATCCCCTCGACCACCTCGTAGATGTCGGCCGATCCCATCCGGATCCCGTTGCGGTTCAATGTGGCATCGCTGCGGCCGTGGATCACCAGGGAGCCGCGGTCGGTCACCGTCACCCAGTCGCCATGCCGCCACACCGGCGGACGACCGGCTCCATCCCCGGTCCAGTGATGATCGAAATAGGCTGCGCGATACCGTTTCCCGTCGGCGTCATGCCAGAATCCCACCGGCATGGAGGGCATCGGTGCGGTGATCACCATCTCGCCCACCTCACCGACCAACGATGTGGCATCGGGCGCCCAGCTCTCCAGCGCCACGCCCAGATAGCGCACCGACAGTTCCCCGGCGACGACTGGCACGCCCACCGAACCACCGGCGAACGCGGTGACGACGTCGGTGCCGCCGCTGATCGACGAGACCGGCAGTCCCGCTGAGACATTCGAGTCGATCCAGTCGAAGAGGTCACCGGCCAGCGAGGATCCGGTGCTGCCGATGGTACGCAGGGCCGACAGGTCGTGATCACGTCCGGGGACGAGTCCCGCCTTGCGGGACGCCTGGATCTGGCCGGGACTGGTCCCGAAGTAGGTGACCGCCTCGTCGTCGACGATGCGCCAGAGCCGGTCGGCATCGGGGTACAACGCCGAACCGCTGTAACAGACGATGGTCGACCCGCACAGCAGTCCGGCGATCTGGAAATTCCACATCATCCAGCTCAGTGCGGTCTGCCAGAAGAACACGTCGTCGGTGTCGAGGTCGGCGTGCAGCCCGGCGGCCTTGAGGTGTTCGAGCACCACCCCACCGTGGCCGTGCACGATCCCCTTGGGACGGCCGGTGGTGCCGGAGCTGAACAACACCCACAGCGGATGGTCGAGGTCCACCCGCACCGGTGGCACCGTTGCACGCCCCGGTCCCACGGCATCGGCGTACGCCATCACCGGGACGGTGCCGGCGGGTTGCCGTGCGGGGTCGCCGATGACGATGTGTGCGACCAGCCCGGGCAGCGCCCGGACGAGTTCGGCGCTGTCGGCGCACTTGTCGATGTCCTTGCCGTTGTACCGGTAGCCGTCGGCGGTGACGAGGACCTTGGGGTTCAGTTGTGCCAGTCGACCGGCCGCCCCGGTCGGCGCATAGTCCTGGCCGCATCCCGACCAGATCGCACCGAGCGACGCCGCACCCAGGAAAGCGACGACCGCCTCACCGATGTCGGGCAGGTAGCCGGCGACCACGTCGCCCTCGCCCACCCCGAGCTCGCGAAGGGTGGCAGCGAAGGCGCCGACCAGATCCGGTAGCGCCGACCATGTGATCTCCGTGCGCGCCCCGTCCTCGTCGACACCGACGATTGCCGGACGGTCGGCATCGACCCGCTGGGCATGCCGCAGGATCGCGTCCACGTAGTTGAGGCGGACGCCGGGGAACCACCGCGCACCGGGCATCTGCGCCGAAGCCAGCACAGCGTCGTCACCGTCGGCGAGGGGCCCGGCGATCGCGTCGAGATCGAAGAACCGCCAGACCGCGCGCCAAAAGCGGGCCGGCTGCGTCACAGACCACGTCCACAGCACATCGTAGCCATCGGCGGTGACACCGAATTCCCTTGTCACGCAGTCGATGAACGCATCCATCTGCGTCCGACGCCGCGGTGTCGTCACCGAACCGACCTCACCGCTCATGGCTACAACCCCAGGATCTCGACGGCTTCCTCGCGCATCTGCACCTTGCGTACCTTACCGGTCACCGTCATCGGGAACTCCTTGACCACGTGCACATACCGTGGGATCTTGTGCCGGGCGATCTTGCCGCTGGCGAACTCACGCACGTCCTCGACGGTGAGCTCGAGGGTTCCGTCGCGCATGCGGACCCAGGCCATCAGTTCCTCGCCGTAGGTGGGGTCGGGAACGCCGATCACCTGTGCGTCGAGGATGTCGGGGTGGGTGTAGAGGAACTCCTCGATCTCCCGCGGATAGATGTTCTCGCCGCCGCGGATCACCATGTCCTTGATCCGGCCGGTGATCCGCACATAACCGTTCGGGTCCATCACCGCGAGGTCTCCGGTGCGCATCCACGGTTCTCCGTCGGCGTCGCCCGGTGCGCGCTGCAGGGCCTCGGCGGTCTTCTCCGGGTTGTTCCAATACCCTTGCATCACACTGTATCCACGAGTGCAGAACTCGCCGGTCTCACCGCGCGACAGGATCTCGCCGGTCACCGGGTCCGCCACCACGATCTCCAGATGCGGTCCCACGCGGCCGACGGTGGTGACACGCAGTTCCAGTGGGTCGTCGACGCGTGTCTGGGTCGACACCGGCGACGTCTCGGTCATGCCGTAGCAGATGGACACCTCGCTCATGTGCATCCGGTCGACCACCTGCCGCATCACCGCCTCGGGGCAGGGCGATCCGGCCATGACCCCGGTACGTAGGGTTGACAGGTCGTGGTCGGCACCGGAGTCGAGCAGGGCGAGTTCGGCGATGAACATCGTCGGCACCCCGTACAGACTGGTGCAGCCGTACTCGGAGACCGCCGCAAGAGTCGCCGCCGGGTCGAAGGTCGGCGCCGGGATCACCATGGCCGCACCGTGACTGGTGGCCGCGAGGTTTCCCATCACCATCCCGAAGCAGTGATAGAACGGCACCGGGATGCAGATCGCGTCGGTCTCGGAGTAGTCGAGCAACTCCCCCACCAGGTACCCGTTGTTGCCGATATTGCGGTGCGTGAGGGTGGCGCCCTTAGGGAAACCGGTTGTGCCCGAAGTGTATTGGATGTTGATTGCATCGTCGGGGGTGAGCGTCTCAGCCCGGGCTGCCACGGCATCGAGCTCGTCGGCCGACGGCTCCCGATTGGCGTCGGCCCATTCCGGCGACTCGAACAGCACCACGGCACCCAGTTCCGGCGTCTGCGGACGCGCCGCGTCGAGCATGCCGGCATAGTCGGAGTCCTTGTACCGTTCGGCGGCGAAGACCACAGTGCTGCCCGACTGGATCAGGGCGTACTCGAGCTCGTGCTGCCGGTAGGCCGGGTTGAGGTTCACCAGGATCGCGCCGATCTCGGCGGTCGCGTACTGGGTGAGCACCCACTCCGCACGGTTGGGTGACCAGAGGCCGACCCGGTCGCCGGTGTCGACGCCGAGCCGTAGCAGGCCTGCGGCGAGGGCCAACACATCGCGGCGGAACTCGGTGTAGGTCCACCGGCGTCCCACGGGCGCATCGACCAGGGCGAGCCGGTCACCGAAGGCGGCGGTGGTCCGCGCCAGGGTCTGCCCGATGGTCTCACTCAGCAGGGCGGGTTCGGATTCCCCACGGGCGTGGGCGAGTTCGGCCATTCTGGATCACTTCCTCTGGGTGCCAGGACGTTTCCGGCGGTGGGGTGGGTCAGGGGGTGGCGGCGGCACGGGAGAGCACCGCCTCGGCCTGGCGGAGCACCGGGCCGTCGATCATCTGTCCGTCGATGCTGAACACACCGCCGTGAAACTCCTCGGAGCCGTCGACGACGCGTCGCGCCCACGTGACCTCTTCCTCGGTCGGCTGGTAGCCGACCCGGATGGTGGGCACCTGCGACGGGTGGATGCACGCGGTGGCGGCGTAGCCGAGCGCGACCGCGTCGGTCACCTCGGCGACCAATCCGGCCTCGTCATGGAAGTCGAGGTGGACGGCGTCGACGGCGAACTTGCCGGTGGCCGCGGCGGCCAGCCGGACCTGGGCTCGGGCGTAACGGGCCACGTCGCGGTAGGCACCCGGGTCGGGTTCACCGGGACCGAATCGGCTGGACTTGCCACCGAGCCCGGCGACGAGATCCTCCGCACCCCACATCAACCCGATGCAGTTGACCGCGGCGGCGAGCTGATCTGCCGCCACAACCCCGAGCGGGGTCTCGATCAGCGCGATGGTCTGCAGGCCGTGTGCGGTGATCGTCTCCGGTGTCTCGGCCTTGGCCTGCATGACCACCCGGTAGTGGGTGTCGGTGAGCGCGGCCAGATCACGGGCGTGATCGCGGGTCCCGGCGGGATTGATCCGGACGACGGTACGGTCGGGGTCGAGCGGGTTGGCGATCAGCGCCGCCCGGGCGTCGTCGCGGTTGTCCGGCGACACCGCGTCCTCGAGGTCGAGGATCACCACGTCCGCCCGCTCGGCGGCCATGGTGTACCGCTCGGGCCGGTCGGCCGGGCAGAACAGCATGGCCGGCCCGGGTGGCCGCCAGGAATGCTCGAGGGATTCGACGGTGTTCGGCGTCGTCATGACGTCAGGACTCCTCGGTGGGACGGGTGCGGACGAGGGTGGCGCGCGCGGCGCGCGCCACCACCTGCCCGTGCTGGTTGCGGCCGACGTGGACCAAGTTCACCACGCCCTCGCCGGGGCGGGACCGGGATTCGCGTTTTCCGGTGCACTCGGTCTCGGCGTAGATCGTGTCGCCGGCGAACAGCGGTGCGGGAAAGGCGACCTCGCTGAATCCGAGATTGGCCACCAGGGTTCCCTGGGTCAGCTGCGACACCGACAGCCCGACGATGGTCGAGAGGGTGAACATCGAATTGATCAGCCGTTGACCGTCGAAGCCGGGTTGGGTCGCCGACCACGCGGCATCGAGGTGCAATGCCTGGGTGTTCATCGTCAGGGTGGTGAACAAGACGTTGTCGGCCTCGGTGACGGTGCGGCCGGGCCGGTGCTCGTAGACGGTACCCTCGGCGAACTCCTCGAACCACAGGCCGCGCTGGGTGATCCGGACCGGGGCGCCCTCCGCTCCGCCGGTCGCGCCGGCGTTCATGCGAATCCCAGTTCGCGGGCGATCAGCATGAGCTGCACCTCGGTGGTGCCCTCGCCGATCTCAAGGATCTTGGAGTCGCGGTAGTGCCGCGCCACCGGGTACTCGTTCATGAAGCCGTAGCCGCCGTGGATCTGGGTGGCCATGCGCGCGTTGTCCATCGCGGCCTCGCTGGCGATCATCTTGGCGATCGACGCCTCCTTCTTGAACGGCTTGCCCGCCAGCATCTTCGCCGCGGCGTCGTAGTAGGCGGTGCGGGCGACGTGGGCGCGGGCCTCCATCCGTGCGATCGCGAACGAGACGGACTGGTACTCGCCGATCGGGCGGCCGAAGGACTGACGTTCCTTGGCGTATCTGACGCTCTCGTCGACGCAGCCCTGCGCGGCACCGGTGGCGAGTGCGGCGATCGCGACGCGACCCTCGTCGAGGATCGACAGGAAGTTGGCATAGCCGCGGCCGCGCTCCCCGAGCAGGTTCTCCTTGGGTACGCGGACGTCGACGAAGGTCAGTGGATGGGTGTCCGAGGCATTCCAGCCGACCTTGTTGTAGGCCGGTTCGGCGGTGAACCCAGGGGTTCCGGACGGGACGATGATCGTCGAGATCTCCTTGCGTCCATCGTCGTTGGTCCCGGTCACCGCCGTCACCGTGACCAGTGAGGTGATGTCGGTGCCGGAGTTGGTGATGAACTGCTTGGCGCCGTTGACGACCCACGAGTCCCCGTCGTCGACGGCGGTGGTGGCCGTCGCCCCGGCGTCCGACCCGGCACCGGGCTCGGTGAGCCCGAATCCGGCGAGGGCGGCGCCGGAGGTGAGGTCGGGCAGCCAGCGTTCCTTCTGTTCGGGGGTGCCGTACTTGTGGATCGGCATGGCGCCCAGGCTCACCCCGGCCTCGAGGGTGATCGCCACGGACTGGTCGATCTTGCCGAGTTCCTCCAGTGCCAGGGCGAGGGCGAAGTAGTCACCACCCATGCCGCCGTGCTCCTCGGGGAAGGGCAGGCCGAACAGGCCCATCTTGCCCATCTGGGCGACCACCTCGTACGGGAAGCTGTGTTCGGCATCATGTTTCGCCGCGACCGGGGCCACCACCGACTGCGCGAAGTCGCGCACGGTGTGGATCAGGTCGGTGTATTCCTGGGTCAGTTCCATCGGGGGACTCCGTTCCGGGGTCGGTATACGTCGGGGCGTGTGCGGCAGGACTTCGCGATCATGGTGTGTCCGTATGGTGTTCGATATCCTCTGGCCGGACGTGTGCGAGCGCCGCGCCGGCAGCCACCTTGTCACCCACCGACACGGCGACGGTAACGGTGCCGGCGACCGGGGCGGTCAATGTGTGCTCCATCTTCATCGCCTCCACCACCACCACCGGGGCGCCCTGGGCGACGGCGTCACCGGTGGCCGCGGAGACCGCGACGACGGTGCCGGGCATGGGGCTCAGGACATCTCCGGCGGCCTCGTCGTCGGCACCCTCGATCAGGGTGCGGGTCAGTTCGACGATCCAGGTGCCCGCGGGTCCGGCGGCCCACCACTGGTCGCCGACCTCGGCCAGCGACCACTGCTGGCTGACGCCGTCGACGACCAGGCGTGCGGTGCGTCCGGTGCCGGTGGCGTGCTGCGCGAGGTATTCCACCCGCGCAGACCAGGGTTCGGCGTTCTCGTCGGGATCGGTGATGGTCACCTCGGCCACCACCCACCGGTCGTCGGCGGACTCGACGAGTGTGGACACCGTCCGGTGATGGTCACCGGCCGACAACCGGCTGATCACCGGCGCATGTGCCCCCACCCGGAAGCCGACCGCCGACTGCCACACGTCGCCGGGATCGCGGTTGCCGACGCGGGCCAGGCCGACCAGCGCGAGGGCCTCGGGTGCCGGTGCGGGTGCGGTGTAGTCGACGACGAGCCGGTCGAGCAGTGCAGTGTCGAGATCGGCCCCGATCACCTCGGGGCGAGCCAGGACGTGGCGGCAGAAGTCGATGTTGGTGACCACACCCAGCACCCGGGTCTGCCCGA
The DNA here is from genome assembly GCF_053589235.1 of Gordonia sp. NPDC003376. Classification (NCBI taxonomy): domain Bacteria; kingdom Bacillati; phylum Actinomycetota; class Actinomycetes; order Mycobacteriales; family Gordoniaceae; genus Gordonia; species Gordonia sp. NPDC003376. Next base: position 62,245 of record NZ_JBSFRM010000015.1, read on the forward strand.
GCGCGTGGTCGAGCCGTTCGAGTGCCTCGGCACGGTCGCTGCCATGGGCGATCACCTTGGCCAGCATCGGGTCGTAGTCGCTGCCGACGACGAGGCCCGGCAGCATCGCCGAGTCGAGCCGCACGCCCTGGCCGGGTGACGTGTCGGGCTCGGCGAGCGCGACGATCTCACCGCCGGTGGGCAGGAAGCCGTTGGCCGGGTCCTCGGCGTAGACCCGCGCCTCGATGGCATGGCCGGTGAGGGTCACGTCGGCCTGTGCGATGGCCAGTTCCTCGCCGCGGGCCACCCGGATCTGTTGCTCCACCAGGTCGATTCCGGTGACCAGCTCGGTGACGGGATGCTCGACCTGTAGGCGGGTGTTCATCTCCATGAAGAAGAACTCGTCGGGCCGGTGCGCCGACACGATGAACTCCACGGTGCCCGCACCGGTGTAACCGACACTGCGCGCGGCGTCGCAGGCGGCCCGCCCGATGTGTTCGCGGGTGGCCGCGTCCAACAGCGCCGACGGCGCCTCCTCGATCACCTTCTGGTGGCGGCGTTGCAGGGAGCACTCGCGTTCGCCGAGGTGGATCACGGTGCCGTGGGTGTCGGCGAGAACCTGCACCTCGATGTGGCGCGGGGTGTCGACGAAGTGTTCCAGGAACAAGGTGTCGTCACCGAATGCCGCGGCGGCCTCGCGGCGAGCGCGGACCAGCGCATCGGGCAGGTCGGCCGGGTCGTCGACGCGGTGCATACCCTTTCCGCCGCCGCCTGCGCTGGGCTTGATCAGCACCGGGAAGCCGATGTCGGGAGCTGCGGCGACGAGATCGGCGTCGGTGAGCCCGGGCCGGGACAGGCCCGGCACCACCGGGACATCCCGTTCGGCGACCGCGGCGCGGGCGGTGATCTTGTCGCCCATGGTGGCGATGGCCGACGCGGGCGGCCCGATGAACACAATGCCGGCATCGGCGAGCGCCGCGGCGAATTGCTGGTTCTCGGAAAGGAATCCGTATCCCGGATGGACGGCGTCGGCCCCGGTGGCCGCGGCGGCACCGACCACGGCGGCGATGTCGAGGTAGCCGCCCGCCGGACGGGCGGGGTCGGCACCGGATATCGAGGCGAGCCGGACGGCGGTGTCGGCCTCACGGACGTGCCGGGCGTGGGCATCGGCGTCGGAGTAGATGGCCACGCTGCGCAGTCCCAGGCGGCGCAGGGTGGCGATCACGCGGCAGGCGATCTCGCCGCGGTTGGCCACCAGCACGGTGCGGATGGTCCGCGGCGCAACGGAATCGGTCGCCCCCGGCGAGGACGTGGGGGCGGTGACGGGAAGGTCGGAGGTCGTCGACATGTGGCTGCTCATCTCACATTCGGAAGACGCCGTAGCGGGGCTCGGACAGTGGTGCGTACCGGCAGGTCTCGAGCGCGAGGCCGAGCACCGTGCGAGTGTCGGCGGGATCGATGATGCCGTCGTCCCACAGGCGTGCGGTGGAGTAGTAGGCATCCGACTGACGTTCGAACTGGTCGCGGATCGGTTGCTTGAAGGTTTCCTCGTCGTCGGTCGACCACTCACTGCCCGACCGCTCGATCTGGTTGCGGCGCACCGTCGCCAGGGTGTCAGCGGCCTGCGGTCCACCCATCACCGAGATCCGGGCGTTGGGCCAGGTCCACAGGAATCGCGGCGAGTAGGCGCGCCCGCACATCGAGTAGTTGCCCGCGCCGAAGGAGCCGCCGATCATCACTGTCAGCTTCGGAACCCGGGCGCACGCAACGGCATTGACCATCTTGGCGCCGTTCTTGGCGATACCGCCCTCCTCGTAGGCGCGGCCCACCATGAACCCGGTGATGTTCTGCAAGAAGATCAGCGGAATCCGACGCTGGTCACACAGTTCGATGAAATGCGCTCCCTTGAGCGCGGATTCACTGAACAGCACACCGTTGTTGGCGATGATGCCGACCGGATGCCCGTGCAGGCGGGCGAAGGCGGTGACCAGCGTGGTGCCGTAGTTCGCCTTGAACTCGGTGTACTCGCCACCGTCGACGAGGATCTCGATCACCGAGCGCACGTCGTAGGGGGTTCGTGGGTCCGTGGGGACGACGTCGTAGATGTCGGTCTGCGGTCGGACGGCGGGTCGCGGGGCGGTGAGGTCCCACTGTGCCGGGTCACGCGGGCCGAGCGTGGCGACGATCTCGCGCACCTTGGCCAGGGCCTGCTCGTCGTTGTCGACCAGGTGGTCGGTGACGCCGGAGACCGAGGAGTGCATCGCACCGCCGCCGAGGTCCTCGGCGGTGACGTCCTCCCCGGTGGCGGCCTTCACCAGCGGCGGGCCGGCCAGGAAGATGGTGCCCTGGTTACGGACGATGACGGTCTCGTCACTCATCGCCGGCACGTAGGCGCCGCCGGCGGTGGACGATCCGAGGACCGCGGAGATCTGCGGGATGCCCGCGGCGCTCATGGTGGCCTGGTTGAAGAAGATCCGGCCGAAGTGCTCGCGGTCGGGGAACACCTCGTCCTGCTGCAGCAGCATGGCACCGCCGGAGTCGACGAGGTAGATACACGGCAGCCGGTTGGCCGCGGCGATCTCCTGTGCCCGCAGGTGTTTTTTGACCGTGATCGGGTAGTACGTGCCACCGGAGACGGTCGCGTCGTTGGCGATCACCATGCACTCGCGTCCGGCCACGCGGCCGACGCCGGCGATCACGCCCGCCGAGGGCACCTTGCCGTCGTACATCTCGACGGCGGCGAGCGGAGCCACCTCGAGGAAGGGCGATCCGACGTCGAGCAGGCCGTCGACACGGTCGCGCGGCAGCAGCTTGCCGCGGGCGACGTGCCGGTCGCGGGCCTTCTGGCCGCCGCCTCGTGCGACGACGCCCAGTCGTTCGCGCAAGGTGGCGACGTTGGTCAGGTGCGACGCCCGCGATGAGTCGCGGGTGGTGATCGTGGAACCCACCATCTCCCTTTCGGTTAGTGGCGATTAACTGAGACGACTGTAGCGCACACCACACGTGATGTCACCCAGTGACCCATTCTCCGCCGGTGGCGTGACGCCGATCACGTTTTTTCGTACCCTGTGGGTGAGTCCCCCACCCCGGGGCTCACCACCCCGCGTGGCCGCGGCACACCCGCAGGCGACCACGGAGAACAACAGAAGGCCAGGTAGAACCCATGACCCTCGCCCCGCATGCCCCTGCGACCAGCGGCCTCGACGACCGCTATGTCCGCGAGTCGGGCACCGTCTTCCTCGGCGGCATCGCCGCGCTCGTCCGCATGGTGCGGGACCGCGCACTCATCGACCGCCGGATGGATCTGCGCACCGCGTCGTACATCTCCGGTTACGAGGGCTCCCCGCTGGCCGGCTACGACCTCGAACTCGCGCGCCGCCGGGCCCTGCTCGAACCCCTCGACATCGTCCACCGCCCCGCGCTCAACGAGGAGATCGCGGCGACGTCGGTGATGGGATCGCAGGTCGCCGCGCAGGTCACCGACCTCGCTCCGGACGGTGCCGGGCAGGCTCGCGCCGGCGTCGTGGGCTACTGGTATGGCAAGGCCCCGGGGCTCGACCGGGCCACCGACGCCCTACGGCACGCCAACATCATCGGCACCCACCCCGACGGCGGCGCCGTCGCGCTCGTCGGTGACGACCCGGGCGCCAAGAGTTCCACGGTGCCGTGCGCCTCGGAGATGGCCCTGGCCGACCTCTACATCCCGATCCTCTATCCCGCCGACTCCCAGGACATCCTCGATCTCGGTGTGCACGCCGCGCACATGAGCCGGGTCAGCGGCCTGTGGACCTCACTCAAGATCGCCGCGCATGTGGCCGACGGCGCGTCGACGGTGCAGGTCGACCCCACCCGCGTGGTCCCCGACCACGGGGCGCTCGGCCGCAGCCCGCACATCCCGAGTGGTCGTCTGCTCGGCGCGAGTCTCATGGAGCTCGAACAGAATCAGCTCACCACCCGGCTCCCGCGGGCGCGGGAATACGCGCGGCTCAACGGGATCAACAAGATCGTGGTGCGTTCCGGTGACGACCGGATCGGGATCGTCGCGGCCGGGAAGACCTACCTCGACGTCCGTGAGGCCCTGCACCTGATGGGGCTGACCGAACCCGACCTGCATCGGCTCGGTATCCGAATCCTCAAGCTGGGCATGGTCTATCCGCTCGAGCGCGACATCCTCGACCGGTTCCTCACCGACACCGCCGCCGGGCATCTCGACGAGGTGATCGTGGTGGAGGAGAAGCGCGACTTCATCGAGACGATGATGCGCGACATCTACTACCGCAGCCCGATCGCCCCGCACATCGTGGGTAAGGAGAACGAGAACGGCTCCACGCTGTTCTCCCGGTTCGGTGAACTCGACGTCGACGCGGTGACCCGCGGGCTGGCCGTTCGCCTGGCCCGCCACCACCACGTCGACGCCGCGATCGACTGGCTCGACCACAGCTCACGCCGACCCACCCGCATCGAGCTGCCGCTGGCCGTGCGCACCCCGTACTACTGCTCGGGATGCCCGCACAACTCCTCCACCACCATGCCCGTCGGCCCGGACGGCACCCCGTCGAACACCCTGATCGGAGCCGGAATCGGTTGTCACGCCATGGTTCTGCTGATGGACCCGCATCAGGTCGGCAACATCGCGGGGATCACCCAGATGGGCGGTGAGGGGGCGCAGTGGTTGGGTATGGCACCGTTCGTCGCCGCCGATCACTTCGTACAGAACATCGGTGACGGCACCTTCGCCCACTCCGGTTCACTCGCACTGCGCGCAGCCGTCGCCTCGGGCGAGAACATCACCTACAAGCTGCTCTACAACGGCACCGTCGCGATGACCGGCGGCCAGGATCCGGTGGGCGAGATGGGACTCGACCGGCTCACCCGGCTGCTGCTCGCCGAGGGTGTCTCGCAGGTGGTGGTCACCACCGACGACGTGTCCCGCACGATCGGCAACGATCTGGCACCGGGTGTGCTGGTGCGTCGGCGCGACGAACTGGCCGCCGTCCAGGCCGAGCTCGCGACCGTCCCCGGGGTCACCGTGCTGATCCACGATCAGCACTGTGCGGCCGAGAAGCGTCGCAAGCGCAAGCGCGGTGTGCTGCCCACCCCCACCACCAAGGTGATGATCAACGAGCGGCTCTGCGAGGGTTGCGGTGACTGCGGGGAGAAGTCGAATTGTCTGTCGGTGCACCCGGTGTCCACCGAGTTCGGTCGCAAGACCCAGATCGATCAGGGTTCCTGCAATCTGGACTACTCGTGTCTGGCCGGTGACTGCCCGTCGTTCGTGACCGTCACCCCCGGCACCCGCGAGGCGGCCGTCGCACCCACCCTGGTCGCCGAGGAGGATCTGCCCGAACCGTCGCGGCGTGCCCTCACCGGTACGGATGTGGCCACGGTCCGGATCACCGGGATCGGCGGCACCGGGGTGGTGACCCTGAGTCAGGTGCTGGCCACAGCGGCGAGTTTCGACGGGTTGTCCGCGCGCACCGTCGACATGACCGGCCTCGCCCAGAAGGGCGGTGCGGTGGTCGGTGATCTGAAGATCTCCGCACGGCCCATCGAGCTGGCGGCCAAGGTGGCCTCCGGTACCTGCGACCTGTATCTGGCGTGCGATGCGCTGGTCGGATCCGATCCGGTCAACCTCAAGGTGGCCGCATCGGAACGGACCACCGCGGTGGTGGCCACCACCCGGATTCCCACCGGCGCCATGGTGATCGACACATCCGTCGGGTTCCCGTCGGATGCGCAGATCCACGATGCGATCGACAGCCGCATGGCCCGCACCGTCTATCTCGATCCCGGAGAGTCGAGCACCGCGCTACTCGGGCACGAGCAGTACGCCAACATGCTCGCTGTCGGCGCCGCGTACCAGACCGGGGCGTTGCCGATCACCGCCGCGTCCATCGAACGGGCGATCGGCACCAACGGTGTTGCGGTGGAGGCCAACGTCGCCGCATTCCGGTGGGGCAGGCAGATGATCGCCGACCCGGGGGCGGTGACCGCAGAGATCGCCCGCCGGCATCCGGGCACCACGACACCCGAACCGAGTTCGGAAGCCCGCGAGCAGGTTCGCGCGATGGGCGTCCTCGACGAGGACCTCACCCACACCATCGCGCTGCGGGTCGACGAGCTCGTCGCCTACGCCGACCGTCGTTACGCCGCAGACTATCTGGACGTCCTCGACCGGGTTGTCCGCTCGGGAATCGGGATCACCGTGCTCGACGCGGTGGCCCGTCACCTGTACAAGCTGATGGCCTACAAGGACGAGTACGAGGTGGCCCGGCTGACCGCCGACGCCGGCTTTGCCGCCCAGATCGCCGACGAGTTCGGACCGGATGCGAAGGTCGCCATCCGGCTGCATCCGCCCACCCTGCGGTCGATGGGGATGAAGGACAAGATGTCCCTGGGACGGTGGGCGAAGCCGGGGATGAGCACCCTCGCGCGGATGAAGAAGCTGCGTGGCACACCGCTGGACCCGTTCGGCCGCACCGAGATCCGACGGACCGAACGGGCCCTGGTGGTGGAGTACCGGGAACTCGTCGACGCGATCCTCACCGCATGGGCCGACGGCACCGTCGGCGAGGGCGAGGTGCCGGCGCTGACCGACTTGGCCGCCCTACCCGACATGATCCGCGGGTACGAGGGCATCAAGATGGCCAACGTCGAGCGGTATCACGCCGAATTGGGAACGCGCCGAGCAGCTCTGGGAATCTGACGGGTCAGGGCCTGCGGGCGAGCCCGTCGAGGACGGCCGCTCCGATCAGCAGGGCCACCTGCAGGAACCCGAAGATCAGCGCCACGATCGCCCCGGCCCCCATGTTCAGGACCGGGGCGGTCGTGACGGTGAGGGCGGCGGCGAACAGGGCCAGCCAGGCGCCGGCGGCGATCACCGCGAGGAACGGGACCGCACGGCGGAACCGCGGTACCAGGGTCAGTCCGGTGGCCACGGCGACGGCCCCCAGGATGATCAGGAACTTGCCCGGATTGAGCACGATCTCATAGGAGAGGAATCCCGGGATGCCGTTGTTTCCGGCGGCGTAATCGTCCCCCCAGCGTTCGAGTTCGCTGTCGCTGACATTGTTGATGCCGACCCAGCTGACGAATCCCATGCAATAGGTGACCACTCCGGCGATCGTTGCCGCGATCAGCAGCAGCGACGGCAGCTGCGTTCTGGCGTCGAACTGCCGGACCGGGGGTTGCGGTGCACCCCAGCCCATGGTGCCCGGCTGGGGCACACCCTGTGGCGGCAGTCCCTGCGGGGGTACCCCGGGATGCGGTGCGCCCGGCGGCATGGGGCCGGGCTGTGCACCCCACTGCCCGGACGGCTGCTGAGTGGTCGGCTGCCACTGTTGTGGGCCGGTCGTCGGGTCCCCTGGATTCACGTCTGATCTCCCCTTCGCCTCGCGCGCACATGTGTCCCGGTCAGACTAGAAGGTGCCGGCCGATGGTGTCGGCGTATCCCCACGATGTCATTCGGCCGGACGCCTTGCGGGCTTCTGACTCGACACCTCGAAGCTGGTCACCACCCAACACACGCTCCCGAGATTTCGACACGGGTCCTCGCGATGCTCGGTCCCGGCTCAATCACCAGAAGGAAGCCCGGCTCCCAGCTCAATCAGCAACGCCCAGCCGGTGGTTGAGCCGCGAAGGAGCGCAGCGACGACGCGTGTCGAAACCTCAGACAGCCGACCTCGCCAACCCAAACCACCTCCGCCGAGATCTCGACACGGGTCCTCGCAATGCTCGGTCCCGGCTCAATCACCAGAAAGAAGCCCACTCCCAGCTCAATCACCAACCCCCAGTCGGCGGTTGAGCCGACGAGGAGCGAAGCGACGAGACGTGTCGAAACCTCAGACAGCCGAGCTCGCCAACCCAACCACCTCCGCGGAGATTTCGACACGGGTCCTCGCTACGCTCGGTCCCGGCTCAATCACCAGAAAGAAGCCCGCTCCCGGCTCAATCAGCCTGTCACAAACGCTGATTGAGCCGACGAGGAGCGCAGCGACAAGTCGAGTCGAAATCTCCGCCGGCCGAGCTCCCCACCGCAACCCCACCGGTCACCACCCAACACACGCTCCCGAGATCTCGACACGGGTCCTCGCAATGCTCGGTCCCAGCTCAATCACCAGAAGGATGCTCGGCCCCGGCTCAATCACCAGAAGGATGCTCGGCCCCGGCTCAATCAGCAGAAGGAAGCTCGGTCCCGGCTCAATCACCAGAAAGAAGCCCGCTCCCAGCTGAAACAGCAACGCCCAGACGCTGATTGAGCCGGCGAGGAGCGCAGCGACAAGTCGAGTCGAAATCTCCGCCGGGCGAGCTCCCCACCGCAACCCCACCGGTCACCGCCCAACACACGCTCCCGAGATCTCGACACGGGTCGTCGCTACGCTCGGTCCCGGCTCAATCAGCAATCGGGACTCTCACTCGTGCCGGCGGACGGCACACGCAAAGCCGCAAGCGCCATCGCCGACAGCAACAGCCGCAATCGATCGGCGGGGAAGGCGGGGAGCCTCGGAGACGAGTTGAGCAGGCCGAACATGGCGTGCACCCGCACCCGGGCCTCGTCGCGGTGCAGCGGGATCTCGTCGTTCTCGGCACTCAGCGCCAGCACCACGTCCACCCAGCGTTCGACGTACAGCCGCTGTAGCCGCCGCACCTCGTGATTGGCATCGGGCGTCATCGACGTCAGGTCCCGATCCTGCACGGCGATCAGGTCCGGCTTGGTGACCAGCACATCGATATGGAAAGCGATCAGCGCGGCGAGGGTCTGCGCCGCGGGCAGACCCTGATCGACCACCGCTGCCCCGCCGTCGTGCAGGCGGCGGCTGATGTCGAGGAGCATCTCGTCGAGCAACTCCACCTTCGACGCGAAATGCCGGTACATCGCAGGACCGCTCACCCCCGCCGCACCGCCGATGTCCTCCAGCCGCACCCCGGCGAATCCGCGCTCTGCCATCTGCCTGGCTGCAGCGGTGAGCAGCTCGGCGCGGCGGGCAGCCTTCGCGGCCGACCGTTTGGTGACCGGTCGCGCCGGATCCGTGGCGTCAGGAGCGGGTCCGTGGGGAGGGCTCGGTTCGGTGGACATGGTGATCCTCGACTCTACCGGCACCGATCCGCCCGTCTCCGCGGATCAGGCGGTGCCCGATCACCAGCCGTCGATGTGCAGGACGTCGTCGAGCGGTTTGCGGCCGGCGGGTTTGAAGTCGGTGCCCTTGGTGTAGGCGACCGGCAGCAGTACGCCCTGGTGAATCCCCTTCGGGATGCCAAGCAGTTCGGCGATCTCCTGCTCGTAGGCGAGATGCAGCGTCGTCCATGCCGAACCGAGCCCGCGGGCCCGCAGCGCCAGCGACAGACTCCACGCCCCGGGCAGCAACGACCCCCACACCCCGGCCTGATTGCCCTCCGGCAGGTCGCCACCGGTGTAGATCGTGCCGATCACCAGGACGGGCACCTCCCCCATCACGTCGGCGAGATACTGTGCGCTCGACGCCACCCGCTGACCGGTCTCATCCCGCGGCGCCTGGTTGTGGGAGTACACCGCGAACGAGCGCGCGTAGTACTCGCCCACCTTGCGCTTGAGCTCCGGATCGGTGAGCACGATCCAATGCCAGGTCTGACTGTTGCTTCCGGTCGGGGCCTGCAGCGCCACCTCGAGGGCCTCGCGCACCACCTCCAGCGGTACCGGACGCTGGAGGTCGAGCCGTTTGCGCACCGACCGGGTGGTGGTCAGCAGCTGATCGGGATCGAGGGGCAAGAGCTCGGCCATGGGACTCCTTCAGAATCGCGGGTGGTGTCGGGTCACCGGTGGCGCGCCCGGCGGGCGAGCCAATTGCCAAAGTACTGGCCCACCTGCACCAGGACGACCAGCAACGCGATCACCACCACCGTGAGTTTCCAGTCGAACTGTTGGTAGCCGTATTGGAAGGCGAAGTCGCCGAGGCCACCTCCGCCGACGTAGCCGGCCATCGCCGACATGTCGACGATCGCGACGAAGATGAAGGTGTAGCCCAGGACCAGCGGCGCGAAACCCTCCGGCACCACGATCGTGACCAGGGTGCGCAGTCGGCTCGCGCCGGCCGCGCGCGCGGCCTCCACCACACCGGGATCCACCGACACGAGACTCTGTTCGACGACGCGGCCGATCACGACCATCGCCATCAGGGTCATCGGGAAGATCGCGGCCTCGGTGCCGATCCGGGTACCCATCACGGCCTTGGTGAGCGGGGCGATCGCGGTGATGAAGATGATGAACGGGATGGGTCGGATGATGTTGACGACCACGTTGAGCCCGTTGAAGATCCACGTGTTGGACCACAGGTTTCCCGGGCTGGTCGCATACAGCACCACACCGATCACCAGGCCGAGAAGACCACCGATCAGCAGGGTCACGCCGACCAGTTCGAGGGTCTCCCAGATCGCCTCGATCAGCAGCGGCCGCAGATCGTCGTCGAACACCCGCAGGAATCCGCTGTCGGCGGCCAGCGACGTCGTCGCGCTCATGACGCCACCACATCGTGGACGACGACGCCTGCCGCCGAACGACTTCCGGTGAGCACCTCGGTCACCCCGGCGGGGTCGCCGGTGAGTTCGTAGGTCAACGCACCGAACGGCCGGCCACCGAGATCGACGATGCCGCCATGGATCACCGACGCCGCCGCCCCGTGACGGACCGCGAGCGTGGGCAGGTCGAACTGGTCGGGGGTGTCACGGATGTCCACCGTGACCAGCAGACCCGGGTGCCGACGCCGCAACACGGCCAGTCGCTTCTCGTCGGGCGTACCGGCGACGGCATGCCGCACGAGACCACGGGTCACCTCCGAGTGTGGTCGGTCGAAGACGTCGTATACGTCGCCGTGATCGACGAGCCGACCGGCCGAGAGCACCGCCACCCGGCTGCACACCTCGCGCACCACGTCCATCTCGTGGGTGATCACCACGATGGTGGTACCCAGATCGGAGTTGATGCGCCGCAACAGTTCCAGTGTGTCGGTGGTGGTCTGCGGGTCGAGGGCGCTGGTCGCCTCGTCGGCGATCAGGATCGATGGCGAGGTGGCCAGGGCCCGCGCGATGCCCACCCGCTGCTTCTGCCCGCCAGACAATGCCGTCGGCCAGGCCTTCGCCTTGTCGGCGATGCCGACGAACTCCAGCAACTCGGCCACCCGCTCGCGGCGCTGCGCCGCAGGGACCCCCGCCACCTGCAACCCGAAACCCACGTTGCCCTCCACGGTTCTGGAGTTGAACAGGTTGAACTGCTGGAAGATCATGCCGATCGTCGTGCGCAGCGCGTTCAGTTCCTTCTCCCGGGCACGCCCGTGATCGCGGCCGTGCACCAGAACCCTTCCGGCGGTCGGGCGTTCGAGTCCGTTGATCAGACGCGCCAGGGTCGACTTGCCGGCTCCCGACGGCCCGATGACACCCACGATCTCACCGGCACCGATCCGCAGCGTCACACCGTCGAGCACCGGGTCCGCATGGTTACCGAAACGCTTGCCGACATCCTGGAATTCGATAGCCGTACCGTCGGACGGGGTCACCGACCCCGACCGGTCAGGAACCATCGGCCTTGACGGATGCCTCGAGCTCGGTGAGGGTCTGCTGCAGCTCGGACGCCGGATTGTCCTTGATCACACCGGAATCACCCAGCGACTTCTTGACCGCCGCAATGACCTCCGGATCGTGGTAGATCCCGACGAGCTTGGCGTAGGTCGCGTTGTCCTTGTCGGCGGCACGGGCCACGAAGGCGTTGATGTAGGGACGCGAGGCGGCTGCATTCGGGTCATCGGAGGCGATGACCTGCGACGCCGTCAGACCTGCCGAGGTGGCGTAGTTGTTGTTCACGATCGCCGCGGCCACGGAGTCCAGGTTGGCCGCGGTCTGACCGGCATCGATGGCCACGACCTTGACCTTGGACCGACTCTGGTCGATGTCGGCAAGGGTGGAGAAGGCACTGCCCGGCGTGGTCAGCGTGATCAGTCCGGCCTGCTCGAGCACCAGCAGGCCGCGGGCCTGGTTGGTGGGATCGTTGGGGATGACCACCTGGGCCCCTTGCGGGATGTCGGCGACGGCCTTGTAGCGCTTGGAGTACAGCGGCAGCGGATAGACCGCGGTGGCACCGATCGGCACCAGATCCTGGTTGTTCTTGACGTTGTAGGTGGCCAGGTAGAGCAGGTGCTGGAACTCGTTGAGATCCAACTCACCTTCTGCCAGCGCGGGATTCGGCTGGTTGTAGTCGGTGAAGTTGACCAACTCCACATCGATGCCCTGCGCGGATGCCTTCTCGGTGAACACCTTCCAGTACGACTCGGAAGCGTCGGCCACACCGATCTTGATCGTCGACGAATCATCACTGCCGCAGGCGGTGAGAAGCGTTCCGGCGAACACCACCATGAGCAGGACTGCGAGAATGCGCGAACGCACGATGACCTCCAAGGAGTCGGATGACGACATCTCGGACGCTAGCCCCGTCGGCGCCGATCATCGAATCAGGTCTCGCACTCCCCCGGGCCGCGCACCCGTCCCACCTGCACCGACCCGGGCCACCCGGGTTTGAATCCCGGCGAGCGCAAGTCCCGGGAACGCGCTCCGCGGAGCAGGTCAGCTCCTGGTGAACTCGACCGACATCTGCCCGTCGGTGGCGGTGATGGCGGTATCGGTCACGGTCAGCGTCCACGGCTGCGACGTGCACTGCCCGTAGGTCACGGTGGCGTCCACCGTCACGGTGTCGCCGTCGCGGGACTTCTGTGTCCAGGTGGCACCGCACGCACCCTGGACGTCGAGGGTTGCGAGGAACGGGTCGTCACCCACGACGAGCAGGTGCGCCTCCGACGTCTTGCCGTCGACCCGCCAGTCGCCTCGCCACTGCCCCGACAGGGCACCCGACTCCGGCACGGCCACCGAGGACGACTCCGACGACACAGCACTTCCGCCGTCGTCACTGCCACACGCCGCCACCACACCGGCCACACCCATCGCCACCAGCAGCATCGCGGCGCGGCGCCCCCGGTGGTCCCGATGTGTCGTACCCGTTCGTGTCACACCCATCTCCGCCTTCTTCCCTGCCGCCACGTCGCCGGCGAATCCTACCGTCGTCACAACAGCCCGTGACGATCGAGGTGCTCGATCAGTCCGGTGGTCAGGGGCAGCGCGCGCATCTCCTCGGGCGTGAACCATCCGGCGTCGGCGGCGTCGTCCGCGGCGGTCACCTCGGTGCTCAGCGGCGTCGCCAGGAAGTCGTGGACCTCGAAGACGACGTCGTCGCCGTCGGGGATGTCGACCACCCACACCCGTCGCCCCACCTCGATGTCGATTCCGGTCTCCTCGGCGACCTCGCGGATCACCGCCTGCTCCAAGGTCTCCGACGGCTCCACCTTGCCGCCGGGGACCGTCCAGCACCCGGCCTGCGGATCTCGCGCCCGCTGCACCAGCAGAAACCGCCCGGCGTGGTCGCACACGACCGCGCCGACGGCGAGGACACGTCGGGTCATCCGACATCTCCCCCCGCCTGCGGATCGGTTCCGCCGATCTCGTTCTCCGGCAGCCGTATCCGACAGGTCGACGACGGCCCCTCGATGGTGGACAGGGCTTCGGTGATGGCATCGCGCAGCCCGGCGGGCGCCACCAGCGTGTCGATCACCCCGGCGTCGGCGAGCTCGACCGCCAGGATCTGCTGGCGCGCAGACAGTTCGGCGGCGTGATCGGTGTCGTGATGGACGATCAGACTGGCGCCTTCAGGCGGTAACGGCGCCAGCCACGCATCGTCGGCGGCGATCCGGCGATCGGCGGGAAACAGCGCGAGCGCCGCTCCGCCGGCACCCTGACCGGCCAACACCGACACAGTCGGCGTGGGCAATGCGACGAGTTCGGCCGTACACCAGGCGATCTCGCGGGCCACGCCCTGGACCTCGGCGTCCGCCGACAATTCGGCGCCGGAGGTGTCGACCACGGTGACCACGGGCAGCCGCAGGTCTTTCGCCAGGGCGAGACCACGTCGCGCCAGACGCAGGTCCGCGGGCCCGATCACCCGCCCCGCTCGCTGCACCTCGGCATCCTGACCGATCACCACAACAGTGTGGGAACCGAATCGACTCAGTGCCAGCAGGATCGGTCCGTCGTCGGCGAGGACCGCCGTCGTGTCACCGGCCAGCAGGGCGCGGACACCGGGCCGTCCGGCCCGGCGGGTGGCGGTGACCGCCGCCCACGCCGACTCCGCATGCCGGGCCTGCGACCCCGACGGATCATGGTCCGACGCCACGTGTTCGGCTCCCGGCAGATCATCCGCCCCGGCAAGTAGTCTCAGCACCTGCGTGAGGCGTGCCCGCACGTCCGTGGTCGGCACCACCGCGTCGATCAGCGCATGCCGGAGCAGGTTCTCCGACCGCTGCACACCCGGCGGCACCGGCTCCCCGGTCAGGCCCTCCACCACCCGGGGACCCAGAAAACCCACGAGCGCACCGGGTTCGGCCCACGTGATCTGCCCGAGGGATCCCCACGACGCGAACACACCACCGGTGGTGGGGTGGCGCAGGTACACCAGGTAGGGCAATCCGGCGGCCCGGTGGTCGAGGACAGCGGCACTGATCGCGGCCATCTCGAGGAACGCCGGGGTCCCCTCTTGCATGCGGGTTCCACCGGAGCACGGGAACGCGAGCACCGGAAGCCGGTCGGCGGTGGCGCGACGGATCGCGGTGGTGATCCGATGACCGGCGGCCCGGCCGATCGACCCGCCGAGAAAGGCGAAGTCACCGACGACGAGCACCACCGGGACACCGGCGACCTCGGCTCGGGCGGTACGGACCGACTCGTCCCCGCCGGACTTCGCCGCGGCCCGCCGGAGGTCGATGGCATATGCCGGATCGATGTGCGCGGCAACCGCACCGGGCTCGTCCCATGACTGCCAGGTGCCGTCGTCGACGACCGCTGCGATCAGTCCTGCCGCGCTCAGCCGTGCCGAGGTCACCGCGAGTACACCACCCGGGTCCGTACCACCAGGTCGGCCACCGAACGGCGGCGGCGGTCCACGGCCACCCACAGCAGGCCCACGGAGAAGAACACACACAGCAACGCCCGAACCAGGGCGACCGGAAGCCGCACGCGCGATCTGCCTTTCCTGCTCACCAGACGCAGCCCCATCACCACATCACCGAGCGTCCGGCCGGACACCGCCCAGCACCCCGTCAGGTACACCACCGAGATCCCGATGAACCCGCCGACGGTGAAGAAGTAGTTCACGTCGGGGAGGCTGAAGGCATGCACCTGGATGATCAGACGGGTGAGCAGCGCGCCGACGTAGAAGACCATCATGATCGTGACCACCACGAGAAGGTCGATGAACCCTGCGATCGAACGGCTGACCACTCCGGCCGTCCGATCTGTGTCGCGGGGTGGAACATGATGGGCCGCATGATGTTCGGACGAACCGTGCAGCGACTCAACCATCGGTGGGCTCCTGTGCCTCGGCGCGCGCCTGCTCCACCTTGCGTCGCAGGATCCGGTTGATCAGGTCGGCGACCGCGTCGTCGGCACGCTCACTGGTGCCGCGTACGTCGTCCACCACGTCCGAGGTGACCGAGGTGCTGGCGTCGCGGATGATGCTCGGCAGGTCCACACCGTCGATGATGTCGTCGGCCAGTCCGATCAGATCGATCCGCGCGATGATCTGGTCGATGTCCACCTTC
Source organism: Gordonia sp. NPDC003376 (assembly GCF_053589235.1). Classification (NCBI taxonomy): domain Bacteria; kingdom Bacillati; phylum Actinomycetota; class Actinomycetes; order Mycobacteriales; family Gordoniaceae; genus Gordonia; species Gordonia sp. NPDC003376. The sequence continues at coordinate 77,889 of NZ_JBSFRM010000015.1, forward strand.
GCCACGACGGCGTCGACGTCGACCCGGTCGATGATCGCGCCGATGTCGACCCGGTCGATGATCGCACCCACGTCCACCTTGTCGATGACGGCGTCGATGTCGAGAGCGTCGACGATCAGTCCGAGATCGAGGCGTCCGATCAGTGCGTCGAGATCGATCCGCGTGAGCAATGCGTCGAGGTCGAGCCTGGCCAACAGCGCATCGAGATCGACTCCCGCGAGAACCACGTCGAGATCGACGGCGCCGATCACCCGGTTGAGGTCGATGTTGTCGACGATCAGTGCGGTCATGTCGACCGATGCGGTGAAGGTCTCGACGACGGTGCGGATGGTGACCGCCAGGGATTCCTGCGTCATGGCCACGGCCGCCCCGGCGATCTGACCGGGGAGTCCGAGCAGGGCCGCCACTGGTCCCCGCGAGCGCTGGTCGTTCACCGAGAGAGTATCTCACGGGTGTCAGGTGCGGCGGCGGTGATCGGGGGCGGGCATGCGGTGTGTTCTCCTGCGGATCACGCGATGTCGGCACATACTTGGGTGTCTGCCGACCATGACGGGGTGAGGCGCATGACCGCGAGCACCGATCGAAATTCGCGCTTCGTCGTGATGGTGCTTGCCGCGGGTCAGTTCCTGATGACCCTCGACAGTTCGGTGATGAACGTGTCGATGGCGACGGTCGCCGAGGACGTCGACACCACGATCACCGGCGTGCAGACCGCGATCACCCTCTACACCCTGGTGATGGCCACACTGATGATCACCGGCGGCAAGGTCGGCGGGATGATCGGGCGACGCCGTGCCTTCGGCATCGGCCTGGTGATCTACGGCGCCGGGTCGCTGACCACCGCGCTGGCACCGAACCTCCCCGTCCTGTTGCTCGGCTGGTCGCTGCTCGAGGGCATCGGTGCCGCGCTGATCATGCCGGCCATCGTCTCGCTGGTCGCATCCAACGTCGGTGCCGAACAGCGCACCGCCGCTTACGGTCTGGTGGCCGCCGCCGGGGCCATGGCCGTGGCGGTGGGACCATTGCTCGGCGGCACGCTGACCACCTTCGCCTCGTGGCGTTGGGTGTTCGCCGGCGAGGTGGTGGTGGTCGTCCTGATCCTCCTCGCCCTGCGCACGGTGGTGGACAGCCCACCCGCACCCGGTCACCTCGACGTGATCAGCGCCCTCGCGTCGATCGTCGGGCTCGGCATGATCGTCTTCGGCGTCCTACGTTCGGGTGAATGGGGATGGGTACGGCCCGCCGCGGATGGGCCGGTGCTCCTCGGGGTGTCGCCGACGATCTGGTTGATCGCGGTCGGGATGCTGGTGATGGCCGGATTCGTGCACCGTCAGGCCCGCCTCTCCGAGACCGGGCGGGAACCGCTGGTCGACGTGACCCTGCTGCGCAATCGGCAGCTGACCGGCGGACTCACGATGTTCTTCGCCCAGTTCACCGTTCAGGCTGGGGTGTTCTTCACCGTCCCGTTGTTCCTCTCGGTGGTGCTGGAACTGAGCGCATTGGGTACGGGCGTACGTATCCTCCCCCTGTCGATCGCGCTCATCGCGGCTGCCGTCGGGATTCCGAAACTCTGGCCGCAGGCGAGCCCTCGTCTGGTGATCCGTCTCGGCCTGTTCTCGATGATCATCGGGGTGGCGCTGCTGGTGGCCGGTATCGATCCCGGTGCGAACGCCGCGGTCGTCCTCATCCCGATGATCTTCCTCGGACTGGGACTCGGTGCGTTGTCGTCGCAACTCGGCGCGGTCACGGTGTCGGCGGTCGACGACGATCACAGCACCGAGGTCGGCGGATTACAGAACACCGCAACCAATCTCGGAGCATCTCTGGGCACGGCACTGATCGGCTCGATCCTGATCGCGACGCTCACCTCGTCGGTGCTCGCGGGGATCGAGGACAATCCGGCCGTGCCCGCCGCGGTCCAGGAGCAGGCCACCACCGAGCTGGCGTCAGGGGTCCCGTTCGTCTCCACCACCCAACTGCGCGAGTCGTTGTCGGCGGCCGGGGTCCCCACCTCGGCGGCCGACGCCATCGTCGACGTGAACGAGGATTCACGGCTGATGGCGTTGCGGGTGGCGCTGAGCGTGTCGGCCCTGCTGGCGATCGCGGCGCTGTTCGGTACCGGCCGGATTCCGCGGCGCGCGCCGGGCACACCGAGCGCACCGACTGCGCCGGCCGCAGGCAACAGCCGGGCCGACGAGGATCGGGACCGCTGACCGTCAGGACCGGTGATGCTCAGGAGCGGCGACTGGGCCAGGCGACCTGCCACAGCCGGCGCCACTCCAGATGCGTGATCGGGGTGACGCCCGGCCGTTCGCGGGGAACACGCACCCGGAGTGCACCGGGTTCGATCTCGCACCGCACCGGGGTCTCGAGCTCCAGCGCCTCGCCGTCGACGCCCACCGGGATGGTCGCACCGTCACCGTCGACCACCACCACCTGCCCACGATGGCGTGTCATGTCCTCGGTGTGCCGGTGCCCGAAGATGGCCAGCGCCGTCCGCGCGCCGGTGACCGACAGCGTGACCACGCCGAGCGTCCCGGTGTCGAGGCGTTCGCGACGACTCATCGCGATCGGACCCCCCTCGCCATAGGGGTTGTTGCTCACCAGTATCGCGTGGGGTCCGGTGATCACCGTGTCGCCCACTCGCATCCGGAGGTCGGTGCGCTCGTCGGCCACCAGGTCGGGGAGCCTGGTGATCGCGGTGGTTGCCTTGGCATCTCGGTACTCGTCGGACTCGACGATCTCCGCGTACACCCCGAAGGAGGCGTTGTTGACGAATCGGCGACCGTTGATGCGTGCCAGGTCGACGCGTAGTTCCACACCGTCGGTCAGGGCATCCAGGCAGCGGGCCGGGTCTTCGCGGTCGAGGCCCAGATCGGCCGCGAAGTGGTTCCGGGTGCCGGCGGTGATCACCACGAACGGCACACCATGGTCGGCAGCGACCCCCGCCACCAGCGCCTGGGTGCCGTCCCCGCCGGCGACACCGAGCAGATCGGCACCGCGCGTCAGGGCATCGTGGGCCAGCTGGGCCACGTCCTGCGTCCCGGGCCCCTCGAGCAGTGCCACCTCGGCCCCGAGTTCCTCGGCGCGCCGCACCAGATCGAACTTCTCCACCTTGCCACCGCCCGAGTGCGGGTTCATGATCAGGAACGGATGCTCGACGCTGGCGACGGGCAGTTCCGGCATCCCCGGCACAGTGTCCACCCGGAGGGCGTAACGCGCGCAGACCACGGCGATCACGACGGCCACCGCGGCGATGATCATCTCGACGAACAGACCCGCCCACACGAACGCAACCACCAGAACGACGATCGCCAATACCGCGAGTGCGACTGCAGCCCAACGCAATACACCGCCGCGGATGATGAACCAGGACACCCCCGCGATCACCACCACCGCGCAGATCACGGTGATCAGCACCAGCCCGATCACACCCCACGCCCCGGCCGCCGCGATCAGGTACACCCCGACGGCGCCCAGGATCAGCAACGACGCCAGCGCCGCCCATCGCCTGCGTCGATCGCTCTCCGTTGCCGGCAACTCCTCTGTCATCCGGTCACGGTACTGCCTGCGAGACCGGCACATGTGGTGGTTGGCGACGAAACCGGGCCGGACACGATCCCTTTCGCACCCCGAAGGACCGCCGAAGCCGCCACCGACACCCCCGGCGCTGTCCAGACTCGGAGCGAACGACGGATCCCGAACCCGCCACCCCCGCAGGCCCCGCGAGGGAGCTTGTTCGCGTGCGGTCCGGACAGCCTCCCGGTGGCGGCATCCCCGCACCATCATCGGCCATATCCTCCGTCATGTCCTCAAGGGAGACACCATGAACGAGCGGCTGGCATTCACCGACGACGAGTTCGACGGACAGTTCATGCGCACTCTGCAGGCTGCCGCGGTCGGTGCCGCCGACCTCGGCGAGGCGTTCACGACGGCCCGGACGATCGGTAACCGCTACCGACCCGACCGCTGGTACCGGCACTGGCTGGAGCGGACGGAGTCGGTTCGCGACATCGCCGAACGCGCCCATGTCGCAGGACATCTGGTCTCCGCCCACCAGGCCTACCTCCGCGCGAGCGAGTATTATCGACAGGCCTATTTCTTCCTGCGCGCCGATCTCGACGATCAGCGTCTCCGCAACGCCTATCAGGCCCACGTCCACGCCTTCGGCAAGGCGATGGATCTGCTCGGGCACACCGGCAGTCCCGTCGTCGCCGACGCCGTCGACATCCCCTACGACGACGGCGCGGGTGTCCATACCGGCCTTCACGCGTGGCTGTTCCAGGCCCGTCCGGAGGGCACCGACACCACCGGTCGCCGGCGACCCACGATCGTGATGCCGTGCGGATACGATTCGACCGCCGAATCGGGGTGGGGGTCCGCACAGGGCGCGCTGGCCCGCGGCTACGACGTGCTCAGCGTCGAAGGGCCCGGCCAGGATGCATCGCTGGTCGTCGACCGCCTCTACTTCCGACCCGACTACGAGGTGGTGCTGTCCCAGATCCTGGACTGGCTGGTGGCCGCGCCCGACGTGGACACCGCACGGATCGCCGTGGTGGGCCGGTCGTTCTCCGGATACCTCGCCCCGCGCGGGGTGGCCGGGGAGACGCGGGTGGCGGCATTGGTGTGCGATCCCGCGCAGCCCGACATGGGTGCCAAGATCCCGGACGGATGGAAGGGACGTGTGGCGGTGCCGCTGATGACCGCCCTGTCCCGGGTCAGCCGCGAGCGTGCCGACTTCTTCCGATCACGGATGGCCTGCCACGGCCTCACCGCCATCGGCGAGTTCTTCGCCGAGCTCCAGAAGTTCGCGCTCACCGATCGTATCGCCGAGATAGCTTGTCCCACAATGGTCGTCGAGTCCGCTGGCGATCCGGTGGGCGGGCACGGGCGCGTGCTGTTCGATGCACTGACCGCACCCGGGAGCGCCTACGTCGACCCCGATCCGTCCACCGGCATCTCGGGACACTGCGGGGGCCTCGGCCAGACAGCCTGGGACGCGACGGTATACGACTGGCTCGACGAGACACTCGCCGCCGGCGCCCGGCCCGCGACGACGACCCGGGAAGCACACCGATGAGCCCGCGGCGAACCACAGGGACTTCTGCCTAGCAGCAGGTCACCAACGTGGACCGCAACGCGTCCAACGCCTCCGCGTTCGCCGCGTGATACACGTTCATCCCCTGACGCCGCGAGCTCACCATTCCCGCCTTACGGAGTTGACCCAGATGATGGCTGGTCGTCGACTCCGCCACGCCCACCGCAGACGCCAGATCACACGTGCACATCCGCCCCTGGTCGGAGGTCAACAGGATCGACATCAACCGCAGGCGTACCGGATCGGCAAGCGCCTTGAGCCGCAACGCGATCTCCAACGCCGCCTCGTCGTCGAGCGGCGCGGCCGAGACCGGCGCACAACAGATCGGTGCGGACAGATCGATGACGGGCAATGCCTTGGGCATATGCCCACCCTACCCATATTTGACATATGTCGCAATGGTGCGTACACCGGAGGTGTCAGTGATTCGACATATGTCACACACCTGGAGGTTGGGATGTCTCGACTGCAGTTGGCCCTCAACGTCGACGACCTGGATGCCGCGGTGCGGTTCTACTCGTCGCTGTTCGCCGTCGAACCGGCAAAACTCAAGCCCGGATACGCGAGCTTCGTGGTGGCCGACCCGCCGGTGAAGCTGGTGCTGATGGAGAACCCCGGCCAGGGCGGGTCGATCAACCATCTCGGCGTGGAGGTCGGCACCTCCGACGCGGTGCACGCCGAGATCGCCCGACTGTCGCAAGCGGGATTGTTCACCGAGGAAGAGATCAACACGACGTGTTGCTTCGCCACCCAGGACAAGGTGTGGGTCACCGGGCCGAACGAGGAGAGGTGGGAGGTCTACACCGTGCTGGCCGACTCGGAGTCGTTCGGTGACAGCCCCAATCTGCTCGCCGCCGGCCAATCCACCACTGCGACAACGTGTTGCGGCAGCGGCCAGGCCGCCGAGCACACGCCGGGTACCCAGACGCCCGCCCCCGAGGAGCCTGCCACCCGGACGACGTGCTGCTGACCCCATGATCAGGACGCCGCGTCGGTGTCCAGTCGCACGGCCAACGCGCTGATCCGGGCGGCGATGTCGTCCCGGATCAGCCGCATCCGCTCGAGGCCGTCGATGCCACGCGCCGACGGTTCGTCGGTGTCCCACACCTCGACCCGCACCCCGTCAGGTGGATCGATCCGGGCGGCGGTGCCGACCGTGACGACCAGGTCCGCCGCACGCATCATGTCGTCGGTGAGTTGCCGGGGCTGGTGACCGCCGATGTCGACGCCGACCTCGGCGAGAACCTGTGCCGACATCGCATTGACCTCGTCGTCGACCTTCGCGATCGTTCCTGCCGAGGACGCCTCGAACGCCGTTGCGTGCCGCCGGGAAAGTCCTTCGGCCATCACTGATTTCCCGCGATTACTCACACACACGAACAACACCTTCGGCACCACGGTCACTCTCTCCTCACCGCGCATCGGTGGTTCCTCCGTCCGCCTCCTGGGCGCCCGGACCTGCCGTGGCCGGGAACCGGGAACGCAGCGCCAACGACACATAGACGAGACCGACCAACACCGGGACCTCGATCAGCGGGCCGACCACACCGGCGAGCGCCTGTCCCGAGGTCACCCCGTACGTGCCGATGGCCACTGCGATCGCCAACTCGAAGTTGTTGCCGGCCGCGGTGAACGCCAATGTCGTGGTCCGCTCGTAGCCCAGGCCCGCCAGTGCACCGATCACGTACCCGCCACCCCACATGATCGCGAAGTACGCCAGCAGCGGCAGCGCGATCCGCGCGACGTCCCACGGGCGGGAGGTGATCTGGTGGCCCTGGAGGGCGAAGAGGATCACGATCGTGAACAACAACCCATACAGTGCCCACGGCCCGAGGCGCGGCAGCAGGGTCGACTCATACCAGCTGCGCCCCTTGACCCTCTCCCCGATACGCCGGGTGAGGAACCCTGCGACAAGGGGGATTCCGAGGAAGATCAGCACCGACTTCGCGATGTCCCACGGTGAGGTGTCGATGATGGTCTGATCCAGTCCGAGCCAGCCGGGCAACACCGACAGATAGACCCAGCCGAGCACCGCGAACATGACCACCTGGAACACCGAATTGATCGCCACCAGTACAGCGGCGGCCTCGCGGTCCCCGCAGGCGAGGTCGTTCCAGATGATCACCATCGCGATACACCTGGCCAGCCCGACGATGATCAGCCCGGTCCGGTACTCCGGAAGGTCGGGCAGCATCAGCCAGGCCAACGCGAACATCACCGCCGGTCCGACGATCCAGTTCAGCAGCAGTGAGGCGACCAGGAGTCTGCGGTCACCGGTGACGGTGTCGAGTCGGTCGTAGCGGACCTTCGCCAACACCGGATACATCATCACCAGCAGGCCGATCGCGATCGGCAACGAGATCCCGTCGACGGAGACCGCCGAGATCGCCGTGTCCACACCGGGCACCAGCCGTCCCAGACCGAGTCCGACCGCCATCGCCACACCGATCCACACCGGCAGGAACCGGTCGAGTACCGACAGCTTCCCGACGACGGCATCATGACCGGCCGCCACCGCCGAAGTGCCCGTCACCGCCCGTCCTCACAGACCGACCCGATGATCGACGCCTCGGGATCGATCAGCAAGATCGACGAGAGTCGTTGCAGCACAGATGGAACCACCCGATAGTACACCCATGTCCCACGACGCTCGGAGTCGAGAAGTCCTGCCTCGCGCAGCACTTTCAGATGGTGAGAGATCGTCGGCTGCGTGACATCGACACCGGGCGATATGTCGCAGACACACGCCTCGCCGCCGACATGACTGGCGACCGAACTCAGCAACCGCAGCCGCACCGGATCGGCGAGCGCCTTGAACAGTGGTGCCAGCATCGCCGCGTCGGCCGCCGACAAGGGCTCGGCCGACAAGGGAGCACAGCACGCCGCGTCATCTTGTATCGACATCAATCTATATTGACAAATGTCGATACCGTGCACAACCAGGGCCCGACGGCGAGAATGGACGACGCGGATCGGCGGCCCTCGGGTACCGATGAGAATCCGGACGCAGCCGGGTCGATCCTTCGACACCGCAATCCCATCCGAGAAGGAGCGCACCGATGGCCGGCACCTACACCGTCACCCGCAGTACCACGATCGCCGTCCCCGCCGACCGGATCTACCCGCACATCGTCGATCTCCATCGTTGGGTCGACTGGTCCCCGTGGGAAGACCTCGACCCGGCGCTGCAGCGCACGTACTCCGGCGCCGACCAGGGACCCGGCGCCCGGTATGCGTGGTCGGGCAACCGCAAGGCCGGCGCCGGCGAGATGGAGGTCATCGACGCCGCCGAACCGTCACGCGTCTCGATCCGGGTCCGATTCGAGAAGCCGATGCGCTCGACGAGCACCAGCACCTTCGACATCGCCGAGAACGGCGGCACGTCCGTGGTGACCTGGACGATGACCGGAGACCACTCGTTGTTCAGCCGGATCGCCGCCCCGCTCGGACTGTTCGACCGGATGATCGGCAAGGACTTCGAGAAGGGGCTGCTGCGTCTCGCAGACGCCGCGGCCCGGTAGACCGGCGAAACAGAGAAGCCACCGGAAAGACGAGAAACTCCCACCCGACCCCGGATCGCGGGGCGGGTGGGAGTTCTCGATCTACGCATCTGGTGTCAGAGCTTCTCGAAGAGCTCGCGGGCCAGATTGGCGGTCTCCGACGGCGTCTTGCCGACCTTCACGCCTGCGGCCTCGAGGGCCTCCTTCTTGGCCTGCGCGGTGCCCGAGCTGCCGGACACGATGGCGCCGGCGTGGCCCATGGTCTTACCCTCGGGTGCGGTGAAGCCCGCGACGTAGCCGACGACCGGCTTGGACACGTTGGCCTGGATGTAGTCGGCGGCCCGCTCCTCGGCGTCGCCACCGATCTCACCGATCATGACGATCAGCTTGGTCTCCGGGTCCTTCTCGAACGCCTCGATGGCGTCGATGTGGGTGGTACCGATGACCGGGTCGCCGCCGATGCCGATGGCGGTGGAGAAGCCGAGGTCACGCAGCTCGTACATCATCTGGTAGGTCAGGGTGCCCGACTTGGAGACGAGACCGATCGGGCCCTTGCCGGTGATGTTGTTCGGCGTGATGCCGACCAGCGCCTCACCCGGGGTGATGATGCCGGGGCAGTTCGGGCCGATGATGCGGGTCTTGGCGCCCTTCTCGACGTTGTAGGCCCACGCGTATGCGGAGTCCTGCACCGGGATGCCCTCGGTGATGACCACGAGCAGCGGGATCTCCGCGTCGATGGCCTCGATGATGGCGTCCTTGGAGAACTTCGGCGGGACGAAGGCGATCGAGGTGTCGGCCCCGGTCTCCTTCATGGCCTCGGCGACCGAGGCGAAGACCGGCAGCTCGACGGCGTTGCCGCCGGCGTCGACGTGCGACACGGTGGTGCCGGCCTTGCGGGCGTTGACACCACCGACGACGTTGGTGCCGGCCTTGAGCATCAGGGCGGTGTGCTTGGTTCCCTCACCGCCGGTGATGCCCTGCACGATGACCTTGTTGTCCTTGTTCAGGAAGATCGACATTGGCTCTACCTCACTTGCTCGCCAGTTCGGCGGCCTTGTCGGCGCCGGAGTCCATGGTCTCGGCGAGCGTCACCAGCGGGTGGTTGGCATCGGCGAGGATCTTGCGGCCTTCTTCGACCTTGTTGCCGTCGAGTCGCACGACGAGCGGCTTGTTGGCCTCGTCGCCGAGCTTGGCGAGCGCACCCACGATGCCGTTGGCCACGGCGTCACATGCGGTGATGCCACCGAAGACGTTCACGAAGACGCTCTTGACCTGCTCGTCGTTCAGGATGACGTCCAGGCCTGCGGCCATGACCTCGGCCGAGGCGCCGCCACCGATGTCGAGGAAGTTGGCGGGCTTGACGCCGTTGTGGTTCTCACCGGCGTAGGCGACGACGTCCAGGGTCGACATGACCAGGCCCGCACCGTTGCCGATGATGCCGACCTCGCCGTCGAGCTTGACGTAGTTGAGGTCGTTCTCCTTGGCCTTGAGCTCCAGAGGATCGGTCGCATCGCGATCCTCGAACTCCTCGTGGCCGGGCTGACGGAAGTCGGCGTTGGCGTCGAGCGAGACCTTGCCGTCGAGGGCCAGGATCTGATCGTCCGGGGTGCGCACCAGCGGGTTCACCTCGACCAGCAGCGCGTCCTCGGCGACGAAGACCTCCCAGAGCTTCTGGATCGTCACGGCTGCGGCGTCGAGCACCTCGGCGGGCAGGTGACCCTGCTCGGCGATGGAGCGGGCGAACGCCAGATCGACACCCTTGACGGCGTCGACGGCGACCTTGGCCAGTCGCTCGGGCTTGGTTGCCGCGACCTCTTCGATCTCCATGCCACCCTCGACCGAGCACATGGCCAGGTAGGTGCGGTTGGCGCGATCGAGCAGGAAGGAGATGTAGTACTCCTCCGCGATGTCGCTGGCCTCGGCCACCAACAGCTTCTTGACGATGTGTCCCTTGATGTCGAGACCAAGGATGTTTTCGGCGTGGGTCTGCGCGTCGTCAGGGGTTGCGGCGAACTTCACGCCGCCTGCCTTGCCACGTCCGCCGGTCTTGACCTGTGCCTTGATCATCACAGGCTTGCCGATTTCCTCGGCGATCGCCCGTGCGTCGGCGGCAGTATCGGTCACCCGCCCGGGTGTGGTGGGAACCCCATGCTTGGCGAACAGTTCCTTCGCCTGGTATTCGAAGAGATCCATTCAGCTCACCATCTCGTAGATTTTGCCGGCCCTCGGTGGATGTAACGCGGGCCATATCGGACTTTAAACCTGCCCCCCGATCGCCTTGACAGAACCTCCGATCCTTGTGCGACAGATCACTCGCTCGGCAGGCGATCACGAACCCTACTCGCCGGTCAGGCAGCATTTCGGCCCCGATCTCGCCCCGAAATGCCGAGAATCCGCCATTGAGCAGTGATGCTTGACGTCAGTGCGAACACCGTCACCATTCTGTGACTCAACTCACAACTTAGGCGGTTTCGGGTGCCGAGGGTTGGACTTGCCGCAATCATTTCGTTACCGTCGGCAGGCAGTCGCGGGTCGTCACGGACCACCAGACACCGGGTTTCGACCCGGGATCACAGGTCCCGCCAACGCCGGCCCCGAAGCGCACGAACGAGATGAGGTGAACGACTTGGCGGGACGTGGATATCCGGGCGCCGAAGAGCTGACCACCATCATCCCTGTCATCACCGATGACGCCGTCGATGAGCACTACGACTGGGACAACGACGACTGGTCGACACGCCGCCGAACCTCCACCGCCGAGATCACCCAGGACATCCTGATCCCCGAGGGTGAGTTCGATCGGTACCGCCACGAGGCCCCGTTCGACGTCGACGGCGCCGAACTCGATTCGTACACCGCGCCCGACGACCACGTCGGCGAGGTCAGCGACGCCCCCGAGTTCGATTTCACCCGACGGACTGCCGGCGATCCCGTCCGATCGCGCGGCAAGCACCGTATCGCCGCCCCGCCGCACGCACTGCGTGGTGGACGGGCCGCACTCGTCGCCGTCGCCGCGGGCGCCGCCCTCGCCGCCGCCGCACACGTCGGCACCTCCGACAAGGCCTCCACCGGCGCACCGGTTCCGGCAGCCAATGTCGGCGACGCCGGCGCGCCTGCCGTGGACACCGGCCCCGGGATCGCGATGTCGACGCCGGAGCAGGACACCAGCATGTACAGCGACCAGTTGGTGGTGGGCAAGGAGCTTGCGGCCGCCGAGGCAGCCCGCGAGGCCGCGGCCAGCCGCCCGCTCTTCGCCACCCCGATCGACTTCTCCAACCCCAGTTGCGCGTTCACGTCGCTGTTCGCCAACCGCTGGGGCAGCTTCCACGGCGGTATCGACCTCGCCTGCCCGCTCGGCACCCCGATCCACGCCGTCACCGACGGGGTCGTGATCAATGCCGGACCCGCATCGGGCTACGGCAACTGGGTGCAGGTGCGCGCCGACGACGGCACCGTCACCATGTACGGCCACATGGCCTCCTCCGGCGTCCTGGTCCAGAAGGGCCAGCACGTGACCGCCGGGCAGACCATCGCCCTGGTCGGCAACGAGGGCTTCTCCACCGGCCCGCATCTGCACTTCGAGGTGTGGAAGAACGGTGTCACCAAGATCGATCCGGCACCCTGGCTCGCCACGCACGGCATCAAGCTGCCGTCCTTCGGCGGATAGTCCCGGCCTCACCGCCGACCAACCGCAGCCCCGGCGCTGTCTCTTGTCCGGAATCACTTGCGGCGTCGGCTGACTCAGGTTTCGACACGGGTCCTCGCTCCGCTCGGTCCCGGCTCAACCAGCGTGCTCCACTCACCCTCGATGGTTGAGCAGGACGTCCTCGCCCAGCGAC
>NZ_JBSFRM010000015.1:90423-119885 GCF_053589235.1 Gordonia sp. NPDC003376
AGGACGTCCTCGCCCAGCGAGGCCGACCGGCCGTCGAAACCCGGTGACACACACATGTCCGCAACCACATCCGACGTCACCCGACAGAGGTTTCGACACGGGTCCTCGCTCCGCTCGGTCCCGGCTCAACCAGCGTGCTCCACAACCGATTTGAGCCGGTCACCGTGAGATCGACTTGTCCGCAACCACATCCGACGTCGGCTGACAGAGGTTTCGACACGGGTCCTCGCTCCGCTCGGTCCCGGCTCAACCAGCGTGCTCCACTCACCCTCGATGGTTGAGCAGGACGTCCTCGCCCAGCGACTCAACCAGCGTGCGCCACACCCCCTCGATGGTTGAGCAGGACGTCCTCGCCCAGCGAGGCCGACCGGCCGTCGAAACCCGGTGACACACACATGTCCGCAACCACATCCGACGTCACCCGACAGAGGTTTCGATACAGGTCAACCACCTTGGGCCCCTTGTCCATTGAGCAGGACGACGCTAGAGCTTCTCCCCTGGCAGACCACCCAGGGTCATGAACGTCATGCGGCCGACGCCGTTGCCGAAATCGAAGGTGATGCGTTCGGTCGGACCGTTGCCCTCCTTGGCGACGGCCTTGCCCAGGCCGTACTTCGGATGGTTCATCCGCTCGCCGATGTCATAGTTCACCTGCTTGTTGCGACCACGATTCGGATCCGAGGAGTACGACGCCCGGCCGAGCCCCCGACCGGAGTCGCTCCGAGTGGAATCACCGCGGCCGAACACCCCACCGGAGGAACCGAAGCTTCGGCCCGACCGACGCCGCTCGGTCTGCTTCCACTCGATCAGATGCTGCGGGATCTCCTGCAGGAAGCGGGATTCCGGATTCGACACCGGCTGACCCCATGATGCACGGGTGAGTGCACGCGTCAGATACAGCCGCTGCTTGGCGCGGGTGATACCCACGTAGGCGAGACGCCGCTCCTCGCTCAGTTCGTTCGGGTCGCCGAGGGCACGCATGTGCGGGAAATGCCCGTCTTCCCAACCGGTCACGAAGACCACCGGGAACTCCAGACCCTTTGCGGTGTGCAGCGTCATCAGTGTGACCACACCCTCACCCTCGTCGGGTAGCTGGTCGGCGTCGGCGACGAGGGCCACCTTCTCGAGGAAGGCCGCGAGCGAACCCGGCTCGGGCTCCCCTTCACGCATCTGCTCCTCTTCGGCATCCAGCTCGGCTGCCGCCTCAGCCGCCTCGAGGCTGAATTCCCTTGCCACCGAGATCAATTCATTGAGGTTGTCCAGGCGTGCCCCGTCCTGCGGGTCACTTGAGCCCTCGAGCTCCGCGCGGTACCCGCTGCGCTCGACGATCGCATCGACGAGTTCGCCGATGTCGGCGGCCTCCTCGGTCGCATCGATCACGGCGGTGTCGGACTCGGCCTCACCCTCCGCGGCGAACGTCACCAGGAAGTCGGTGCGCAATCCCTCGATCATGTCGACGAAGCCGCCGATCTGCTTGACCGCACGGGTGTTCAGCAGGGCCACCTGACCGGCCGCTCCCTCCACCAGCGCCTGGTAGAACGAGATACCCCGATTCTCCGCGTGCACCGCCACACACGCCTCTGCACGGTCGCCGATACCGCGGCGCGGGGTGTTCAGGATGCGGCGCAGGCTCACCGCGTCATCCGGGTTGGCCACCACACGCAGGTATGCGACGACGTCGCGGACCTCCTTGCGCTCGTAGAACTTGGTCCCGCCGACCACCTTGTAGGGGATGCCGTGCCGGACGAACACCTCTTCCAACGCACGTGAGCCGGTATTGGTGCGGTAGAACACGGCGACGTCGGCGTAGGTGTTGCTCTGCGCGCCGCCGATGGTGTGGTCGGTGAGCCGCTCGATCTCGGTGGCCACGAACATCGACTCGTCGCGATCGGACTCCGCGACGAAGCCGACGATCAGCTCGCCGTCACCGGAATCGGTCCACAGCCGCTTCTCTCGACGGTTCGGGTTCTGCGCGATCACCGCGTTCGCAGCGGACAGGATGGTCTGCGTCGAGCGGTAGTTCTGTTCCAGCAGAATGGTTTCCGCGTTGGTGAAGTCGCGCTCGAACTCTTCGATGTTACGGATGGTGGCGCCACGGAAAGCATAGATCGACTGGTCGGCGTCACCCACCACACACAGCTCCGACGGCGGCACGCCGGTGTCGGGAGAACCGGAGCCATCCCCGGCGGTGTCGAGACCGACGAGTTCGCGGATCAGCACGTACTGCGCGTGGTTGGTGTCCTGATACTCGTCGACCATGACGTGGCGGAACCGACGGCGGTAGTACCCGGCGACCTCGGGGTGGCGTTGGAGCAGGGCGACGGTCTCGCCGATCAGGTCGTCGAAGTCGAACGCATTGGCCGCCCGCAGCCGCCGCTGGTACTCGCCGTAGATCTGGGCGATGGTGCGCGCTGTGGGCTCGTCACCGGCGTCGGCGAGCGCTTGATCGGGGTCGATCAGTTCGTTCTTCAGGTTCGAGATGCTCACCGCCACCCCGCGCGGCGCGAACTTCTTGGGATCGAGCTCGAGATCGCCGATCACCATTCCGAGCAGACGCTTGGAGTCGTCGGAGTCGTAGATGGAGAAGTTGGAGTTCATCGGTGCCAGCAGTGCCGACTGGGCTCGCAGGATGCGGACACAGGTCGAGTGGAACGTCGACACCCACATGAACGACGCGCGGGGCCCGACCAGCGCGATGACGCGCTCGCGCATCTCGGCGGCAGCCTTGTTGGTGAAGGTGATCGCCAAGATCTGTCCCGGGGTGACATCCCGGGCCGCGAGCAGATACGCGATCCGCCGGGTGAGTACCGAGGTCTTGCCCGATCCGGCACCGGCCACGATCAGCAGCGGCGGACCCGAATGCACCACCGCCGCACGCTGCTGCGGGTTGAGCCCGTCGAGCAGACGGGCGACTCGGTCGTCGGCGGGACTCGCGGTGGGATCGGCGGGGCGCGCCGACACGGCCTGGGCCGGACGGCGGGAAGCGGGGTGAACAGAACTGGTCATCGGTATCTCAGGCTACCCCCGGGCTCCGACAGCCCCCGACCCGCCGGAGCCCGATCTGGAACAATCCGGCGCGTCATTCGGTCGCGTCAGTCAAGGTGTTCTGTGCGGGCGGTGTCGTGTTTAGTGTTGATCAGCCGCCGTGCAGCGACCACCGAGGAAACGAGACATGACGAACTCGACGAAGGTTCTTGCCCTGCTGTTGTCCGGAATCGGCGCCGTGGCGGTGATCGTCGCCCTGGTGCTGTCGTTCATCCCCTGGAGTGCCTCGGGCGCCGCCGAGGCGACTCCGGCGTTCCGCGCGCAGTCCAGTCTCGATCAGGTGGCCTTCCAGTACGGGAGCAGCCCCGGCGCCCGCTACAACGGCACGCTCGTCCAGAAGTACGGGAGCACCTCGGAGACCTACCAGCTCGCCGATCTCACGGTCACCCTGTCCAACAACGCGTCGGGCCAGGTCACCGTCGACGGTCAGCGTGCCGACTACACCCAGATCGGCAACTACGCCTTCGCCAAGGCGCCGACCGCGTTCTGGCAGAAACTGTTGTCGGCCGACACCCTGCAGGACGTCGACCTCGCCCCGTTCGACAATGCGTGGGCCGGCGCCGAGTGGGCCATGCCATCGCTCGGGTCGATCCTGTCCCCGCAGATCATGGCCGGGCGCATCGGCAACGCCGACCTCGTGTCACCGCCGACCCTCGGCGCCGAGCTGGCCTCGCCGAACGCCAACTCCCCCGACGCGCGCTTCTGGCCGACCTCGGACCCGCCGATCGAGACGCTCGCCGACGACAAGGTCCGGGCCGGCAAGTGGGAGATCACCTTCGATCCGTCGACCAAGGCGATCACCCACCTCAAGGGCGAGTACGCCACCCCCAGCGGCCGGACCACCTACCAGCTCGACACCGACGTCACGCCGCTGCCGGTCGACCAGCTCAATTCCATGTTCGACGAACAGCGCGGCCTGACCTCCCAGCTCGCTTCCGTCCCCGCCCCCGGCATGCTGCTGGAGGACCTGCCCAACGCCCGGCTCGGCATCCTCGACTGGAAGCAGACCGGCGACTGCACCAACGTGGCGTGCGGATACGACTTCACCGTGTCGGGCACACCGAAGAGCAATGACGACGCCGTCCCCGGGCACGTCAACTACGGCCTCACGATCAACTTCATCGTCAACTCGCAGCCGGCCGGTGCGCTCGGCGGGACCTGCACGCCGGTGGTCCGCGTCGACTTCGGCAGGACCGGCAGCACCCGATGTGTCGCGACGAATCTCGGTTCCGGCGGCGGCTCCCTGCGCCCCAACGTGAAGCTGACCTATCTGCCGTTCCTGGACTACGGCGCCGCGGACCTGACCGACTACCTGAAGTCCAACCAGGAGGCCACCCAACGCCAGTTCACGATGCAGCGGACCGGAACCAAACGGCCCGACGCCGCGAACTACAACTTCTACATCGCCGGGCTGCCGAGCAGCTACGTGATCAAACGCGGCGACTACCTGTTCGACGGGTACGGCCCCCGAGGGGCGTATCTGGTGGCCTTCGCCCCCGGCTATGCCGACCACGTGACCGGCACCGCCTTCGACCCGTCCTGGGCGGGAACCACCACCCTCCGCGACCAGATGACCAAGCAGGTCGCGGCCGCCGGCGACGGCCGGATCGTCTACTACAGCCCCGAACAGAAGACGGTGGACGCCCTCAAGGCGATGGTGACCCAGGCAGGCCTCGGCGACCACATCACCGTGTACCTGGCCGAACAGGAGAGCTGACCGCCCTCACCGCCGGCCGCGACCCGCTGCGCCACCGAACCGAACCGAACGGGCCGGATTCACCCGCCGAGCAGGCTCGCGTCGACCACTTCACCCACGCGACCCTCACCGGAGTGCAGGGCGAGCCCGGCGGTGATCGGCCGGACGTGGACGGCGGTGCCGGAACCGTCGAGCTGCACATAGACCGCATGCAGTCCGGCCTCGACCGGAACCCGGACCGGACCCCCACCGTCGAGGGAGAAGTCGACCTCGCCGGACCGGTTGGCGCAGTAGGTCAGTGCGACGGTCCACCGCCACTGCAGCAGCGGACCGTCGAGGCGCAGGTCGGTGGGGCCGGTCAGCTCGGGCCGCGCGCACGTCCCCCGGCCCGCGACGATCGTCCGTTGCGGGGTGACCGCGCCGGCGGTGAGGTTGCCGGCGGGATCGAGCACCTCGAGCCGGTCGGTCCACCCCCCGAACTCGGGGCGGTCGGAGACCCGACCGAAGGTGTGGCTGATCTGGTTCTCCGGGAACGCCACCGGCAGCAGTACCTCCAGTGGCAGGGCCTGATCGAACATCCGGTGATCACGGTTGGCCGCGAGCGCGCGGGTGGCGTTGTCCAGATACGGCCCGGTCGGGTCGTCGGTCCACGACGACTGGTACGACGCCAGCGACAGCATGGACGAGACGAACAGGATCGCTCCGACGAGCAGACCGGCAGGCACGGCCGCCGCCGACATCGGCGACGCGGCGTCGTCGACGCGGGCGTGCCGTGACGCCGACGCCTGCACACCGCGGCGCGCAGGTGCACCGATGAGCAGCGCCGCGGCGAGGGCCAGCACCAGGGCGGAATCGGGTAGGTAGCGCATGGTCTGGGCGAGTTCGAGGGCGGTGTTCGCCGAGGACCGGTTCCACATCACCGGGATCTGGGCGACGACGACGTAGAGCGCCGCGCAGATCAGCACGGCGATCGCACCGGTCCGCAGACGCACCGCGACCATCGCTAGTGCGACCAGCAGCACCCAACCGGCCACGATCATCCAGATCGGGGCGAAACCCATCGGCGGGCTCGGCACCCAGCGTTGCCAGTCCCAGGGACCCCCGACCAGCGACGGCACCACGGCATCGTTGACCGACCGCCACACCAGGTGCGCGGTCTGCGAGATCGAGTGCTCGCCGGCGGTGGCGTCGGAGATCGAGAAATACGCCAGCGCCCACGCGACGAAGATGACGCCGAGCACCGTCCACAGCCGCCGGCCGCGGACGAAGGCCACGGTCAACGGCGGCCGGTCGGTGAACCGTGAGGCGAGCACCGCGGCGGCACAGGCCACCGGCAGGATGAACAGCGACTTCTCGAAGAACGCCAGCGCCACCACGAAGACGACGGCCGACCGGATGACGATCAGGCGGGCGCGCCGCGGGTCGACGTCACCGCGCACCAGGATCACCGCGTCGGCGACGATCCACGCCATCGCCGCCTGCATCGGAAGGGTGTTCAGCCCGGCCGCCCACCACACGAAACCTGCCACCGTCATCGGCGTGAACAGGTAGAACGCCAGCGCCCCAAGGGCTGCGAGGTCACGCCGGGCGGTGACGCCGTCGGCCGGCGGCACGATCGTGCGGATCATCCGCCACACCGACAGCGATGCGATCGCCTGCAGCACCACCAGGGTGGCCGCCGGCAGCGCCCACGTGACCGGGGCGAGCACGGTGGAGATGCCGGCCACCAGGAACGCGGCCGGCATGAAGTGGCCGTCGTGCGAGTGTCCGAGGAACTCCCACGACAGGATCGGCTGCGTGGATGCCCGACCGATCAGGATCAGGTCGTCCCAATAGAAGTTCCCGGTGCCCGCCAGCCATCCGCGGATGACCAGTTGTGCCACGATCAGCGCGATCGCCACCAGGGCGGGCAGGGTCGGCGAGACCAGTACCGATCGCCCCCGCGATGCCGTCTCCGCTGACGGTGCGTGGTCGGAATTCTCGGGTGTGGACGGCACCGTCCGCGGGCTGGGCATGGCCACCAGTGTCCCTGGCCCGAAAGCCGCGTGGCAAAATCGGCGGGGTGACAGACCCCACCAGCGGATCGTCGGGCTCGTTCGCGGACTCGATCGATCTGTCGTATTACGAGCTGCAGTCCGACGTGTCCGGCCTCAGCGATGACATCGACGTGCTGCGCGGCGAGATCGACCGCCTCGACGCGGTGATCCTGGCCGCCGTCAAACGACGATCGGCCGTGTCGAAGAAGATCGGTGCCGCACGGATGGCCTCGGGCGGACCGCGGCTGGTGCACAGCCGCGAGGTCAAGGTACTCGACCGGTTCGCCGAGCTCGGCCAGGAGGGACACACCCTCGCGATGCTGCTGCTGCGTCTCGGCCGGGGCCCGCTCGGGCGCTGACCGCGCCGCCACCAGGCAGCCCGGATCTGTGGCGTGCGCCACAGAAGTCGTATCGCCTCGAGTCTCACCACCACATAGGGTGGTGGGCATGACCAGTGACCTCGACGGTGACAAGACGGAAACCCCCGACATCACGGCAACCGAGGCCTGGCGGACGCTCACCGCCCATCAGGCACAGGTCCACTCCCTGCATCTGCGGGAGGTCTTCGACGCCGATCCCGGACGTGGACGCGAGCTCACCGTGGACGTGGGCGATCTGCATATCGACTACGCCAAGCACCGGGTACTGCGGGAGACGCTGGATCTGCTGTTCGCGCTGGCCCGGGAGGCCGGACTCGAGGAACGACGCGATGCGATGTTCGCCGGGGCCCATATCAACACCTCCGAGGACCGCGCCGTCCTGCACACCGCGCTGCGGTTGCCCGCCGATGCCGAACTCGTCGTCGACGGACAGGACATCGTCACCGACGTGCACACGGTCCTCGACGCGATGGGGGCCTTCACCGATCGGCTGCGCACCGGAGAGTGGAAGGGCCACACCGGCAAATCGATCACCGATGTGGTCAACATCGGTATCGGCGGTTCCGATCTCGGTCCGGTGATGGTCTATCAGGCCCTGCGTCACTACGTGGACACCCCCATCCGGTGCCACTTCGTCTCCAACGTCGATCCCGCCGACCTGGTGGCCACCCTCACCGACCTCGACCCGGAGACGACGCTGTTCATCATCGCGTCCAAGACCTTCGGGACGCTGGAGACCCTCACCAACGCCGCCGCGGCACGCTCGTGGTTGCTCACCGGCCTCGACGCCGGCACCGATGCGGTCGCGAAACACTTTGTGGCCGTGAGTACCAACGCCGATCGCGTGGCGGCGTTCGGCATCGACACGGCCAACATGTTCGGCTTCTGGGACTGGGTCGGCGGACGTTACTCGGTGGACTCGGCGATCGGACTGTCGGTGATGGCAGCCATCGGCAAGGAGCGGTTCGGTGAGTTCCTCGCGGGCTTCCACCTCGTCGACGAACACTTCCGTACCGCACCCCTCGAGGCCAACGCGCCGGTCATCCTGGGCCTGATCGGGTTGTGGTACGGCAACTTCTGGGATGCTCAGTCGCGGGTGGTGCTCCCCTACTCCAATGATATGGCGCGATTCGCCGCCTACCTGCAGCAGCTGACCATGGAGTCCAACGGCAAGTCGGTCACCGCCGCCGGCCGGCCCGTCTCCACCGACACCGGCGAGGTGTTCTGGGGGGAGCCGGGAACCAACGGCCAGCACGCGTTCTATCAGCTGCTGCACCAGGGCACCCGGATGGTCCCCGCCGATTTCATCGGATTCGCGCGTCCCACAGACGATCTGCCGGTGCTGTCCGCGCACGGTGAGGCCGACGGTGAGCCCGGGTCGATGCACGATCTGCTGATGAGCAACTACTTCGCGCAGACCAAGGTGCTGGCGTTCGGCAAGACCGCCGAGGAGATCGCTGCAGAGGGCGTGGCCCTGGATGTGGTGCCGCACAAGGTGATGCCGGGCAATCGTCCGACCACCTCGATCCTGGCGCCGGAACTCACCCCGTCGGTGATCGGGCAGCTGATCGCACTGTACGAGCACCAGGTCTTCGTCGAGGGCGCCATCTGGGGCATCAACCCGTTCGACCAGTGGGGTGTGGAGCTCGGCAAGACCCAGGCGATAGAGCTTCTCGGGGTGATCACCGATCCGCAAGCGCCTGCGGCGCAATCGGACTCGTCGACCGACGAGTTGGTGCGGTGGTACCGCAGCCGGCGCGGCCGGCAGGCCTAGACCCGCAGGCTACTCCCAGTGTCCGGCGTCGAAGATCTCCGCGGGGATCTCGTCGCCGGGTGCCACACCGAGTGCCTCGAGCCGGCCCATCAGCGTCGCCGACGACGCGATGTGGCTGATCAGGTCGGTGGCCTCGACCGCGCGTTCGGCCGGGTCGCCACCGAGGAATTCCGGCATCACCGGGGGCACACACTGTCCCAGCGTGAGTGGCGGGGCCCCGGTCACCTCGCGCCATTCGGCGAAGCTCTCGGCGTCGACGGCCTCGGCGATGTCGCCGTCGCCGACCGCCGCGAGCACCTCGTCGACGGTCGCCAACGGTCCCGAACTGCCGCTGGACGCGTCGAAGCCGATCACGGTGTCGGGTTCGGCCTCCTCGTCGTCGGCGAGGGTGAAGTAGACGATGCCTCGCCAGTCGGCGGCCAGCACCGCGATGTCGTCACGCCCGAAAACGTCGGCGAGCAGTTCGTCGAGTCGTGCGGCGTCCTCACCACCGAAGATCTGAAACGCCCCGTCGCCGACCAGTTGACTCTGCAATCCCGCCACATCGGCTACCTTACGCAGGTGACCTCGCCTGTGTTGTTGCGTCGTACCCGAGCCCTGCGGCCGGTCGGTGGTGTGCTGCTGGCCGGTGCCGCCCTGGCCACCGCACTGACCGCCTGTGCCACGTCGGAGCCCTCGACGGCCCCGGCGACGTCGTCGTTTCCGACGTCGGCGGCGGTCACGGTACCCGCGGGTGCCGCCGCGCGGACCGCGCCCGGCGCGACGCTGGATTTCGGTGCCACCGCGGTGCTCCCGGCCAATGCGTTCGCGCCGGCCGGAGCCACCGCGATGTACACCGTCACCGGCATCTCACCTGGTACGGGCGTCCCGGACGCTGCCACGCAGGGCGGAAAGGCGTACTTCGTCTACCTGACGGTCACCGCGCTGAGCGTCAAACCCGCTGCTGCGCCGACGGTGGTCGGATTCTCCGGCAGCGCCGACGGACGCACCCCGGCGCTGACCCTGCCGCCCTCGGTACCGCTGACCGCCTGCGCCAACCCGTCACCGCCGGAGAAGATGAAGCGCGGCGAATCGTACGCCACCTGCCTGGTGGCCTACGCCGATCCCGATCAGGAACTCGGCAGTGTCATCTATTGGGCCGACACCACCGGTGACGCGGCGTACGACTTCGCATCCGATCCGGTGGTGTGGGGTACCCCGACGCCGGTCTCGTCCGCGTCCGCCACGCCGAGCTCCCCGGCACCGGCCGGCTGACCTCGGCGACCGGCGACCGGCGCCTCAGATCATGCGGCGGGTGATCGCCGATGGCAGGAATCGCAGGGCGGCGTCGATCGGTACCCACGGCCATGCCGGGACCGGCGCATACGCCTTCTCCGACTCGATCGCCTTGACCAGTGCCCGCACGCCGGCGTCGGTGTCGGTCATCATGGCGGTCTTGACGCCCCGGTTGATGTCGGTCTCGATGTAGCCGGGCAACACGATCGACACGGTGATCGGCGAGTTGGCGAACTCGGCCTGCAGACCCTGACCGATCGCGGTGAGTCCGGCCTTGGACGCCGAGTAGGCGGTCTGGGCCCTGGGCAATCCGCGGACCGCGCTCATCGAGCTGATCAGCACCAGATGGCCGTGGCCCTGGGCGCGGAAGATCTCGAGGGCGGCCTCGATCTGGGCGATCGCACCGATCAGGTTGGTCTGCACGGTCTCGAGGTTGACGTGCATCTTACCGGTGCCCATCGGCGCGCCCTTGCCGAGTCCGGCGTTGACGATCACCCGGTCGAGTCCGCCGAGTTCGTCACGCAACCGCCCGAAGACGACGGGCACGGAGTCGACGTCGGTGACGTCGAGCGGGGCGACGGCGACCGTCCCGGCCGAGGGACGGATCTCGCCGGCCAGCACCTCGAGACGGTCGACGCGTCGGGCGGCAAGGCCCAGCGAACGCCCTCGGTCGGCGAACGCGCGGGCCATTCCCTCGCCGAGTCCGGAGCTGGCGCCGGTGATCAGGATCTTGTCGCGGGTCACGGCAGCCAACCTACCCGACGGTCAGATCGGGCGGGCCTCACCCACCGGGGCAGGTGAGGCGGACGACGACGGTCTGACCGTCGGCGTCGGCGAACCGGGTGAGGGTGTGGTCCCCGCCGGCCTCGGCGGCGATGACGTCGGCCTGAGTGGTGTTCATCTCGATCGCCAGGTGGCCGCCGGGTGCGAGCCAGGTGTGTGCGTCGACGATCAGCCGCCGCACCTCGTCGAGCCCGTCGGCGCCGGCCAGCAGCGCCCGTCGGGGTTCGTGGTCGGCGGCCTCGTGCGGCAGCAGCCCCAGCGCACCGGCCGGCACATACGGCGGGACGGCGGCGAGCACGGTGATCGCACCCCGCAGATCGGTGGGCACGCCCGCCAGCCCGTCGCCGCGATACACCCGCCCGACACCCACGTTGCGTCGCGCGTGGACCAGGGCGCGCTCGTCGATGTCGGTGGCATGGACGTTGGCGGTGGGCAGATGGGCGGCCACGGTGGCCGCGATCGGCGCCACCCCGCAGTAGTCTTCCAGCACAGTCGGTTCCCGGACCAGCGCGGCCGCACCGAGGGTCACCGCGGCCAGCAGTTCCGATCGGCGGCGCGGCACGAACACCCCCGGCCCCACCGACAACCGTCGGCCGGCGAATGCCACCCACCCGACGACGTGCTCGAGTGGTTCCCCACGAATCCGACGGGCGCACAATCGGTACAGCAGTCCGGTGTCGCCGCCGGCGGTCTCCCGCAGGATCGTCGCCTCCTCCTCGGCGAAGACACATCCCGCCGATCGCAGCGTCGCGACGAGCGGGTCGGCCGGATTCACTTGAGCAGCCGCGACATCCGACGGTCGGCGAGCACCTTGCCGCCGGTCTGGCAGATCGGACAGTACTGGAACGAGCGGTCGGCGAAGGACACCTCGCGGATGGTGTCGCCGCACACCGGGCACGGTAGTCCGGTACGGGCGTGCACCTTCAGTCCTGTTCGCTTCTCCGACTTGAGCTTCGCCACCTGCTGCCCCTCGAGCCGTCCGATGGCGTCGGTGAAGACGTCGCGGATCGCCGCATAGAGGGTCTCGACCTGGTCTGCGGTGAGCGTCTTGGCGGTGGCGAAGGGAGACATCTTGGCGGCGTGCAGGATCTCGTCGGAATAGGCGTTGCCGATCCCGGCCACGATCCGCTGATCGGTGAGGACGTTCTTGATGCGTCCGCCCGAGCCGGCGAGGATGTCGGCGAACTCGTCGCGGCTCAGCGCCAGCACATCCGGCCCCAGGGAGGCGATACGTTCCACCTCCGACAGATCCCGAACGATCCATCCCGCGAGACGTTTCTGGGTACCGGCCTCGGTCACGTCGAATCCCTCCCCCGGCAGCCCGCAGTGCACCCGCAGCGCGATCGGGCTCTTGCCGCCGGGGCGCAACGGTCGGGGTGAGAGGTCCTCGGCCCAGCGCAGCCAGCCGGCCCGGGACAGGTGGATGACCAGGAACAGCACCGGGTCGGCGTCGGGGGTGTCCGGGCCCGGGACGGTGCGGATGATCAGGTACTTCCCGACGCGGCCCACCGATTCGATGATGCGGCCGACCAGGGCGGTGTAGGGCGGGTCGGCGGTCTTGAGCACCGACAGCGATGCGACGTCGACACGGCGGATCGGGAGACCGGCGGCGCGGCCGTCGACGAAATCCGCGATCGCGGTGACCTCGGGGAGTTCCGGCATGTCTCCAGTGTGCTCTAGTGAACAGATGATCTCCGCCCTTTCCGACGCCGAGCTGGCCGCCCGCATCGCCGAGGGGGCCGGAGAGATCCTGCTCGGGGTGCGCTCCGGCGACCTGCTGGGCGGCCGGATGCTCGGTGACGCCGGGGACGCCCTCGCGCAGGCCTGGATCGGTGCGGTACTGCGCCGCCACCGTCCTCGCGATGCCGTGTTGTCGGAGGAGGCGCGCGACGTCGGTGACCGGGCGAGCGCCCGGCGGGTGTGGATCATCGACCCCTTGGACGGGACCAGCGAGTTCGCCGCCGGCAGCGATCATTGGGCCGTGCACGTGGCCCTGACCGAGGACGGCGAGGTCATCGACGCGGCGGTGGCACTGCCGGCCACCGGGGAGGTCTTCCGCACCGACACCGTCGACGCCCCGCCCGCGCCGCCGTCCGGGCGGATCGCGGTCTCCCGCTGGGGCACCTCATACGAGGTGACCCTGGTGGCCCAGCGCCTCGGCCTGCAGATGACGCCGATCGGATCGGCGGGCGCCAAGGCGATGGCGGTGGTGCGCGGCGACGCCGACGCCTACGTCCACGCCGGCGGGCAGTACGAGTGGGACAACGCGGCACCGGTCGGGGTGGCACTGGCGGCCGGGTTGCACTGCAGCCGCCTCGATGGGGCACCGATCGTCTACAACCAACCGCAGCCGTACATGCCGGATTTCGTGATCTGCCGCCCCGACCTGGCCGAGCCGATCCTGGAGGTCCTGGCCGAAGTCGTGTGGTGAGCGGGGCGTCGCGTCAGCTGCGGGTCTTGCGCAGCAGGTAGATGTCCATGATCCAGCCGATCCGTTCGCGGGCCTCGGCGCGCGCGGCGACGATGCTGTCGGTGACGTCGCCGACCCGCCCCTCGATCAGGATCTCGTCGGGGGTGCCCAGATAGGCACCCCACCAGATGTGGTCGTCGGCGTCGGCGGTGTGGCGGAAACCGAGATCGGCGTCGAGCATGACGATCTGGTTGCCGTCGGCGCCGGGCGGGGTGTCGGCGAGTCGGCGTCCGGTGGTGATGTGGACGGGTTCGCCGATGCGGTGCGCGACGATCCGGTGCGCCGCAGTCAGGGCGCTGGCGCTGGTCACGCCGGGGATCACCTCGACGGTGAGCTCGAGATCGTCGCGGGCGGCGAGGTCGTCGGCGATCCGCAGGGTGGAGTCGTAGAGCGCCGGGTCTCCCCACACCAGGAAGGCGGCGACACCGCCGTCCCCGACCTGTTCGGTGAGGGTGCGGGCGATGAGATCGGCGCGCGCGGCATGCCAGCGTCGCACCTCGGCGTCGTAGTCGGCGGGGTGTCGGTCACGGGGCGGGTCGGGGATCTCGATCACCGAATACCCCTGTGGGGCATGGTGTTCCAGGATCTCTCGACGGGCGTCGAGGAGACCGCTCTTCACCGCCCCCTTGTCGAGGGCGAGGAAGGCGTCGACGTCGGCCATCGCGTCGATCGCCTGGAGGGTGAGCTGTCGGGGACCGCCCGGTCCGATCCCGATGACGCGCAGGATGATTCGCATGGATCAGATCGAGACCCGCGGCAGGCCGTGTGTGCGTGCGGTGAAGTCGAGGATCACCTGCCGCGGCAGCAGCCGGCGCAGCAGGAACACGATCTCGGCACGGTTACCCTTGGCGTAGAAGGGTTTCGGATGCTCGGCGAGTGCGGCGTCGACGATCACCGAGGCCATCGTCGCGGCGTCGATCCCCTCGGCCTCGTTGCGGCGGGTGGCGGCGGCCAGGGTCTGGAACTCGGCGGCGTACGGCGAGCCGTCGGCGATGTGGATACTGCGGCGGTCGCCGATGCCGGTGGCGATGGTGCCGGGTTCGACGCTGATCATCCGGATGCCGTAGGGCGCGACCTCACGGCGGGTGGCCAGCGCGTAGGCCTTGAGCGCCGACTTGGTGGCCGCATAGTTGGAGCGGAAGGCCACCGGGAAGCTCGAGAGCATCGATCCCACCATCACCACGGTGCCGCGGCGGCGTGTGCGCATTCCCGGTAGCACCGCCTTGGTGAGGGCGACCGGGCCGAAGACGTTGACGGTGAACAGGTCCTCGACGGCGCTCATCGGGGTGTCCTCGAGCGCCCCGGCCTGTGACTCCCCCGCGTTGTTGATCAGGATGTCGACGTCACCGACCGCGGCGACACACGTGTCGGCGGTGGCGTAGTCGGCGTTGTCGAGGCGAACGTAGGTGACGCCGGGAATGGGGTCGGCGACGGTGTCGGGGTTGCGGCTGGTGCCGAACACGCGGTGTCCGCGCGCCACCATCTGTCTGGCCACCTCGGCACCGATTCCGCTGGTCGCGCCGGTGACGAGGACTGTCTGAGGGTTCGGGGAGTCCACGCAGGACACCGTAGCGCAGGCGCCGTCGCCGGCACAGCACGCCCGCGGGCGGCGCCCCGGGCCGAACCAGCCGTTGCCCGGTCTCCGTCGCCGTCGGACGCCGGTACCGACGCCACAGTGCGCCCGCATGAATCTCTTTCAAACAACGCAACGGGCGCACACCGCCCGGAGGGCGGCACGGTTGTCACAGTGCTCCCGGCAGGATTCGAACCTGCGACACCGGCTTTAGGAGAGCCGTGCTCTATCCCCTGAGCTACGAGAGCGGGGACTGGGTGAAGTAATGGAGGAAGTTCCCGCAATGTCGTGATGTCGCGGGGCTTCTACCTGGGATTTCTTCGTCCAGCCCGTGTCGGTGACCGCACGCGCTCCGGCTGCCGACGTGAGAAGTCTACGGCAGCCTGGTGCGGGCATGGCAACGCGCCTCACGTCGCTTCGGGCGTGAGGTGTCGCCGGCGGTGTTCGTTGTCGCCGATCAGCCGGGTGTCGGGTGCGCTCAGGGCACGGGCGGCTCGCCTGGGTCAGGATGTTCGTGTCACCAGAGCCGGTCGGCGTAGGCGTTACGGGCGAGGGCGTGGCCGAGCATGACGAGGTACTGGCCGCTGCAGGTGGTGGAGATCGCGCGGCCTCGGTACCAGTCGACGTCGATGGTGTTGTTGGCCGATTCCGCGTCGGACCGGTACGGGTAGATGCGGTTGTAGACGGTCATGGGCTGGCCCTCGTCGGCAGCGACCGCTAGGCGGGGGTACTCCATGCGGTTTGTTTCGCCGTCTGCAGCGGGCTCGTTGATGCGGACGCGATGTGGATCATGTCGAGGAAGATGCGAGTCGGCGCCTCAGTCGGAACCGAAAGGGTCCAACGTGACGTCAGATCGTAGGACAACAATCTCGCGCTGCTGGGTGTCGCGCAATGCCAGAAAGTCATTGGTCACAAGGTTGCCCAGAACGTCGCATTCTGGTCCTTGAACTGGAATTGTGTCCGTCAGCTCAACGAACCGCACTTGAACCTTGTTGCGCTTCCGGTACATCTTTCGCTCGAAATCTTCGCGCGCATTCGACCATCGCGCCGAAGAGTCGTCGGCAACGCGGTGCGCCCGAACTGCGTCGAGGATTCCGCGCAGTTGACCGTCACCGTCAGCGGCCTCGACGGTGTCGGCGACGACAACGATGCTTCTTCCTCGCCCTTTTCGACAGTTGCCCTCGGCAGGATATGGAAGAGAGTCGAATATTCGAAGTATCGGGAGACCGTTCGCGGTACGAAGATTGTGTTGATATCGCCCAAGTCGGCGATCTTCGCGATCTGCGGAGGCATCGTGCTCTCGTTGAAGAACCGCCGTCGACACTGCCCGGCTTCCCACAGCATGTTCCACATCCCGACTTGCCCGCCGATCTCCGGGTTGGACTGGTCCATCTGGATGGCAACATAGTCGGGTGGCTGTGGGTCGACGGGGCGGATGACACCCCCGAACATCATTCCTGCGGACATATTGTAGACCGCCGGATATGTGTCCGGCGTTGCTTCGTCGGAAGGGAGAAACGTGTTCTCCCGCTGCCACTCTCGAGTCTCGGCCGGCGTCGGCACCCGGTCGCCATCCGTCCAGGTGTCTGTGTCCTTGTGCATCTGCGTCATACCTTTGTTACGACAGCGTGGCCCGGTTTCGTTCCAATGTGGTGCTGCTGTGGTCCCGCAAGCCCCACCGAAGTTGCATGGCGGGAACAAGCTGAGCAACGGAATCCAACGCAGTCACCCTCGCAGTCCCTTACCGGGACACATGTGATGATCGTGTTTGTATACGCGATCTGCAGCGCGAGGCTTGCCACCCGTCGCATCGGGTACAGCGCAATTCCCACTGCCTCGAACATCGCCATCTCCATCTGTCGGGGCCACCCCGATGTGTGGTAACCGTGCCGACTTGTTGCCCGATGCCAATGACATTCTTGTCGACGTTCGACCGGAAACGAGTTGCGTGTGTCGTCCGCTCGACAGGGACAACCTCCACGAGGAGGGCACACCGGAGCACATCGCGCTATCTCCGCCCGCCATCGCTCGGAAACCGCAACAGTCCCCGCGTGTGTGTCGCGTGGAGTCAGCAGATCTCATTGAATGGCCTGCGGGAACCCGGCAAGTGCGAGCACCCGACGCTCGACCGAGTTACCGTCGGTCCACACCCCGATAAAGATGGACAGGCGCTCGCCGCGCGGGAAATGTTGAGGGCGCGTGGTTTCGATCCCTGGTCAATCCGTCAACAGTTCCGTTCCGGTCAACTCGGTGACCCGGGTGCCAACCAGTGATGTTACGAATCCAGCCAGATCGCGTTACCAGACCGCGACCGTCGAACCGTTGAACTGCGGTTTCGCGAACTTCCTCCCCTCCCACGAGAGCGACGTAGGGAGTCTGCGTCACCGGGCCGCCGGGCCGTCACGTCCCCTTGCCTGTGGACGCCGGGATGGTCAGCTGCGCTTCGGTTCGGGGGGTTGCGCGGCCATCGCCTTGGCGGCCCTGAGCAGCCGGCGCAACGACTCGACAGCCTGCTCGGCGATGCCGTCGTCGTCGGTGAGCGTCAGATCCTGAAACACGATTCCGTCGCCCACGCAGTACACCAGATGGGTCAGTCCGGGGTCGGCGCCGAGGCCCGCGGCTGCCAGCTCGTCCCCGAGCACCCGGGTGTAGGCGTCGTATATCTCCTGTACATATGGGCGGAGTTCGGGCGACCGCCTCGATTCGAGGATGAGCTCGTATTGGAACGCCTGGTCGTGGGGATTCGCACGGACCATGGACACCAGCCCGGCGAACAGTGCATCGAGATCCCCGCTTCCGGGTCGAGTACTGACCGACGCCACACTCTGACCCACCGAGTACTTCAGCGCCGCTTCCAACAACGCGTCCCCGGTCCCGAAGTGGTGGGCGACCAATCCGTGTGCCACCCCCGCCTCCCGCGCGACCGCGCGATAGGAGAGCTTGCGCAGACCCTGTTCGGCAACGACTTTCACCGCAGCGGCCAAGAGCGCCTCCCGACCCTCTCCGTACCGGAGTCCATTCCGGGCCTCTGCCGCCATCGTCACCACGTTTCCGCTTCATCCGCTGCCCACGTCACCACACAGCGAATATATCTTCCTACCGAAAGACAGAAATTGTCCAGTTGACCAGTTTGGTTCGGTGCGGCACACTGGGTGCCGCCGACAAATTGTCCACGCGTCCAGTTCTAGCCCACGCGCCGGATCGTCAGTCGGCGTTCAGATCTCCGACGAACCTGTCGGATTCCTCGGCCCAGCCCTGCACAAAGGCGTGCGGTTCGGACCGGTCCCGTCGCAACGACGCGACCCACCTTCACCGTCTCCTCTGATGGACCAGGAGCCAGCAATGCAACAATTCGACACCGATGTCGTCGTCGTGGGGGGCGGATTCGCCGGCACGGCGATCGCACGAGAACTCAGCCAGAACGGCGTGTCCGTCACGGTCCTCGAAGCACGCGACCGGCTCGGCGGGCGCACGTGGTTCCGCCCGAGTCCGCTCGGGCGCGAGCTCGAGCTCGGCGGCACCTGGGTGCACTGGATCCAGCCCCATGTCTGGGCCGAGATCACCCGCTACCAACTCGACCTCACCACCAGCCCCACGCTGGACACCGCCTACTGGTGCGCCGGTGGCGAACTCCACACCGGTACCGCCGATCAGCTCCTCGACCTGCTCGACGACCCCATGAACGACGTCCTCGCCACGGCACGGGAGGTGTTCCCGCACCCGTACGACCTGCGCGAGCTGTCGGAGAAGGCCAAGCGACTGGACGGGATCAGCATCGCCGAGAAACTCACCGAGCTCGACCTCGATCCGCAACAGCGCGCCGTTCTCGACGGCATGTGGGCGATGAACTTCAGCGGAGATCCCGCGCGGGGCGCTTTCACGCAGGCGCTGCGCTGGGCCGCACTCGCCGGCGGCGACTGGCGCCTACTGTTCGAAGCCTGTGCCACATACAAACTCGCCGGCGGGACGCGCTCGCTCATCGACGCCATCGCGACCGACGCCCGGCGCGCCGACTTCCGGCTGGACACCACCGTGGCCACAGTCGACGAGTCGGCCGACGGGGTGGTGGTGACCTGCACCGACGGCACGCGTCTGCGTGGCCGGCGCGCCGTGCTCACCGTCCCGCTCGACATCGTCAACTCGATCTCGGTGACTCCTCCACTCGGACATGATATTCCGAAGGTGTCCGACGAAGGTCAGACCTCGACCGGCGTCAAGGTGTGGATCCGGGTCAAGGGCGACGTCGATCGACTCGCCGCAATGGCCGACAGCGACTCCGTCCTCAACTTCGTCCAGTACGAATACGCCTGCGACGGGGACAGTCTGCTGGTGGCGTTCGGCCCCCGATCGGGGCTCATCGACCTCACCGACCCGAAAGCGGTGGAGGACGAGCTACACAAGTGGCGACCCGATCTCGAGGTGGTTGCCGTCGATGCACACGACTGGACCGCCGACCCGTTGTCCGGCGAGACCTGGCCGATGCTGTCGACCAACCAGCTCGAGTCCGTCATCGCGATCGCCTCCGACACGTCACGTAAGGTGCGCGTGGCCGGCTCCGACTACGCGGCTGGATGGGCCGGATTCATCGACGGGGCAATCGAATCCGGAATGACAACTGCTCGCCGGATCATCGCGGAGCTGACCACCGGAGGACACGACTGACCATGGGATACTGTGTCGAGTTCGTGCGCTTCACCGTCGAACCATCCGACGTCGACGAGTTCATACAACGCCGTCAGGCCGCGATCACAGAGGTCAAGGCCGCCCACCCGGGCCTGCGGTCGGTCCCGGTGTGCGCCCGGCGTGATGACCGAACATGGCTGGAGGTGTGGATCTACGAAACCCGCGAGGCCGCCGATGCGGCCAACGCGGATGCCGAGAATCTGCCGCAGTTCATGGCCATGGCCGCACTGCTCGGGAACATCGAGATCGAGGCCGCGGAGATGCCGGCGACGGCGATCAGTCCGCTCATCAGCGAAGGAATGGGATCACGGTGAGCAACAACACTTCACACGATGGGTCCGTTCATCCACCGAAGACACTGCGCTGGTATGACGGCTTCATGATGGCAGTCCCGATCGCCAACGGCCTGTTCGTCTCCGTCGGTTATGTGGTGGGTGCACTCGGGGCGATCCCGGCGATCGTCATCTGCGCTCTGCTCTCCGTGATCGCGCTCTGCCAGAACAAGATCTTTGCGGAGATGGCCGCGATGTTCGCCGACAAGGCCGGCGGATTGGCGATGTTCGCCGCGGAGGGCTGGAAGCGGTACTTCGCACCGATCGCACCGATCGCCGCATTCGGCTACTGGTGCGGCTGGGGCCTCGTACTGTCGTTGGTCGGCCTGACCATCGGCCAGCTCGTGACCGCCCAATGGTTCCCCGACTCCTCGTGGACGCTGTTCACCCTCGGCGATGTCGCCTTCGGTATCCCCCACGTCATCTGCGCGATCACGGTGGTGGCCTGCACCGTCGTCAACGTGCTCGGCATTCGCCTCGCGCTGCGGTTCAACCAGGTGATCGGCGTCGCGTTCATCATCGTCCTCATCGCCTTGATCGCCGGCCCGTTTGCATCCGGACAGTGGTCGGGTGCCAATCTCGGCTCACACATCGACGGGGACTGGACCGCGGTCCTGGTGTGGATCTACGTCTGCGCCTGGTCGATCTACGGGTCGGAACTCTGCTCGATCTTCGCA
This sequence comes from Gordonia sp. NPDC003376, assembly GCF_053589235.1. NCBI lineage: Bacteria > Bacillati > Actinomycetota > Actinomycetes > Mycobacteriales > Gordoniaceae > Gordonia > Gordonia sp. NPDC003376. The sequence goes on from NZ_JBSFRM010000015.1 coordinate 111,148, forward strand.
CCCGAGTATCGCGACACCACACGCGACACGTCGCGAGCACTGACCTCGATCGCACTGTTCATGGTCGGCGTCTACACACTCGTGCCCGTCGCGACGGCCGGTCAACTCTCCGGCGACGACTTCACCGCCAACCCGATCACCTACGGGATCGTCAGCATCGACCGCATTTCCGGAGGACTCTCGGACGTGGTCACCCTGATCCTGTGTGGCGCGATGTTCCTGAGCATGATCTCCTCGTCGGCCGACGCGGGACGGGCACTGTACGGACTGTCCGAGGAGAAGATGTCGATCCGGCAACTCGGCGTCCTGAACTCACGCGGAATGCCCAGCCGGGCGATCTGGGCGACGATGGTGGTCAATCTCGCCATCCTCGTGTTCGTGGGCAATCCGGTCGCCGTCCTCCTCGCCAGCAACCTCGGATACCTCCTCGCGGTGGTCCTCGCCGTGATCGCCTTCGTGCTCCTCCGCAAGGATCGGCCCGACGCGTCACGCCCGATTCGCCTGCCGCGGATCTGGGTTCCGATCGCCGTCACCGTGGCGTCCTTCAACATCGTCATCCTGGTTGTCGGCGTTCTCAATCCCGGACTGAGCTACGCCGGAGGACCCAAGGAAGTCCTGCTGGGTCTCGCCCTCCTCTTGTTCGGAGTCGTGCTCTACGCCTACCGCCAACTCGTCCAGGACCGCACCGGACTGATACTGCGCGATCGGAGCCACCTGCAGCCATCGGCCACCGGAACCTCCGCCGCACCGGTTCCCCAGCGCGCCACAGACGCCTGAGAGAGGAATTCGATGACCACCATCCCCCACCGGCACCCCGACGACGCGATCGGCGAGTCCTTGACCAGGGGCTGGCAGCTCCCGGCATGGATGTACTCCGACCCGACCCACTACACCGTCGAGAAGCAGAAGATCCTCGACAAGGCGTGGTACTGCGTCGGACGCGAGAACCAGCTCGCCGAAGCCGGGTGCTTCCTGACGGCCGAGATCGGCGATCTGCCGATCGTCGTGGTCCGTGGCCGCGACGGCGCCCTCCACGGACACGTCAACGTGTGCCGCCACCGACTCCATCCGGTGGCCGAGGGCGCCGGATGCCGGCAACTGCTCCAATGCCGCTATCACGGCTGGACATACACCACCGACGGTTCCCTGCGGTCGGCACCGGGCTTACAGGATGAGGACGAATTCGACAGGCAGACAATGGGTCTGCGCCCAGTTCTGGTCGATACCCTGCTCGGCTTCGTCTTCGCCAATCCCGACGTCGGCGCCCCACCGCTGCGCGAGTTCATCGGCGATGCACTCCCCCAGATCGACAGCCTCGACCTCGGCTTCGCCGACTGGGACTTCGGCGGCACCTTCACCTATGACGTGCCGGCCAACTGGAAACTCTTCACGGAGAACGCACTCGAGTGCTATCACTGCCCCCTCGTACACGAGACCACCTTCGCGACGGTCTTCGAGACCGCGCCGCGCGACTACGTGTGCACCGAGTACGGCAATGTCGCGATCCAGGCTGCCCCGGCAACCACACTCGCCGAACGACTTGCCGATCGATCCGCGCTGGACGGCTTCCGCTTCCTCTATCTGTGGCCGGTCACATCACTGTCGGTGGACGACGTCTCGGCCATCGTCGCCCGCGTCGTGCCCCGCGGTCCTCGTGAGGTGCGGTTCGTCGTCGACACCTACGTCCGGCCGGGAACCGACCCCACGGTGCTGAGGAAATGGCTCGACCTGTATGACCAGACCTTTGCCGAGGACAAGGCCGTGGTCGCGGCACAACAGGCGGGCTACGACTGCAATGCGGTACCGCAGGGACGATTGATGACCGGACGCGAATCGACCATAGCGATGTTCCATCGAAGGACATGGGCCGCACTCACCGATGCACCGACGGACGTACCGACCGAATCGACTGGATTGCAGTCGAACCCGATCCTGCCGCCGGTGCCCCCCGGGGAGGTCGAGCTGGCCGTCGAGAGTATGACCACCGTGGCCGAGGAGGTTGTCGAACTCACGCTGCGATCCCCCGGTGGCAACACATTGCCTCGGTGGGAGCCCGGTGCACACATCGAACTCGCCCTGCCGGAGGGCCGGACCCGGCAGTACTCGCTGTGCGGTGACCCCGACGACCAGACCCGCTGGCGGATAGCAGTTCTCCGCGCAGCGGAGTCCCGCGGCGGCTCGACCTTCATCCACGATGAGATCACCACCGGCTCGACGATTCGGGTCAGAGGTCCCCGGAACCATTTCCCGATGCCGGACGCGGAATCGTTCCTCTTCGTCGTCGGAGGGATCGGTATCACGCCGATCATGCCGATGATCACCGAGGCGGAACGGCGAGGGAAGGAATGGACGCTGCTGTACGGCGGCCGGAAGCGGGCTTCGATGGCCTTCTTGTCAGAACTCGAATGCCACGGCGGTCGGGTCACGATCCGCCCCCAGGACACCGACGGCATGCTCGATCTGGAGGCCGCGATCGCCGGCTGCGCACCCGGAACCGTCGTCCTCGCCTGCGGTCCGGGGCCGATGCTGGACGCCCTGGCGGACGCCTGCGCGGCGGACGACCGGGTCGAGTTGCATCTCGAGCGGTTCACCGCGACCCCCACCGATCCCGGTCCCCGAACCGCGTTCTCGGTGGAACTGGCCCGCACCGGAGCCACGGTCGCCGTCGACCCGGACGAGTCGGTCCTCGACGCGGTCCGGGGGGCCGGTGCAGATGTGCGGTCATCGTGCCGGGAAGGGATCTGCGGTTCCTGTGAGACGACGGTGCTCGCCGGCCGGCCGGATCACCGGGACCACGTCCTCACCGACGAGGAGCGCCGACGGAGCGAGACCATGATGATCTGTGTATCCCGTTGCGAAGGAGACCGATTGGTTCTCGACCTGTAGCTCGGGGGACGAGATGGGGCTGCTCTCACACACATGTGGGAGCAGCCCCGTCTCGTGTCTTCCCGACGTCTGCGTCTCACTGATGGCGGCCCCAGTCCACCCACACCGGGAGCGCCACGGCGGTCACGATCGCCTCGATCCGTGCATCCGGCAGGGCCCCGGTGATCAGCAGATCGTGGCGGGCGAGGTCGAACGGGACGGCCAGCAGCCAGTCCGGCAGCGACACGTCGGCGAGCTCGCCCCGCTCCGCGGCGCGTTGTGTGATCGGCCGCACCACGCGCGCCCCGACGTCGAAGAGCATCTGCCGCAACGCATCCGCGGTGCGCTCGTCGACCTCGGCGATCAGTCCGAGCAGGGTGCGGCGGTCGAAGGTGTCGAGGTGGTCGCGGACGGCACCCAGCGCCGCCGACAGGTCCCCCGACAGCGTCCCGGTGTCGGGGATCTCCAGCACGATCCCGCTGATCAGGGTGCGCAGCGCCGCGAACACGAGTTCGGCCTTGGTGGGCCACCGCCGGTACAGCACCGGTTTGCTCGTGCCCGCCGCGGCGGCGACACCCTCGAAGGTGACGCCGGCGTACCCGTGCGCATCGAGTTGTTCCAGGACCGCCCGATGAATGGCCTCCTCGAGCTCCGCGCCGCGACGTCGGGTTCCGGCCACCGTGGTCCTCCGTTCGTCGAATGGGTCTTGTGCAACCTGCGGGAATAGCCTACGTTGGGCGAATAAGAAACGCACCGTATCTAACGGCGATCAGCCGACAACCCCGAGGAATGCGACATGTCCACCACCGACGTCCCCGCACCCGACATCCCGAATGCCGACCTTCCCACCCCTGAGACGGCCCAGACTCCCGACACCACCGAGACCTCGGAGCAGGACCTGCGCCACGTCGTCGGACTCGTGGTGGGTCTCACCATCTTGCTGGGCGTCCTCCTCCTGGCCTTCGCGCTACCCGCGGTCAACACCGGCGCACACGGTATCCAGGTCGGCGTCGTGGCACCGGAAGCCGCTGCCGCACAGCTCGAATCGAAGGCCGACGGCTTCGACTTCAGCCGATACGACGACGCCGACGCGGCACGCACGGCCATCCTCGACCGCAAGATCTACGGCGCCGTCGTCCTCACCCCCGACCGCGGGGTGAACGTGCTGGTGGCCACGGCCGCAAGCGCATCCGCGGCCACCGCGGTCCAGCAGATGGCCGAGCAGGTCGCCGCAGCCAACGGAACCACGGCCACCGTGGAGAACGTGCGCAGCTTCCCGTCCGACGACCCCCGTGGCGCCGGACTGGCCGCCGGGGCCCTACCGATGGCCTTGGGTGGATGGATCGGGGCCGTGGCGATCCTCTTCACCATCCGGACGACACGTCATCGCCTGATCGCCGTCGGCGCCTTCGCCGTGGTTGGCGGTCTGGGCCTGACCGCCACCCTGCAGTTCATCGTGGGCACACTCGACGGGAACTACTGGCTGACCTCCCTGGGCGCCATACTCGGGATCGCCGCCACCGCGATGACGGTCCTGGGTCTGAAGAGTCTGCTCGGCGGCGCCGGCCTGGGGATCGCCGCGGTCCTGCTGATCCTGCTGGGCAACCCGTTGTCGGGGTTGACCAGCGCTCCGGAGATGCTGCCCACACCGTGGGGCGCGATCGGACAGATGCTGCCGCCCGGCGCCACCGGCACCCTGTTGCGTGACATCGCCTTCTTCGACGGAGCGGCCATCGCCCGGCCGCTGCTGGTACTCACCTGCTGGCTGATCGCCGGAAGCCTGATGTTCTGGATCGCCGCACGACGGGACGCCACGACGACACCCGTTACCGCATAACCTCATCTGCGAACACCGTGACCGGCGGAGAGCTAACGGCTCCCGCCGGTCATGTGTGCGTGGAACACCGGGGTGAAGAAGCCCAGCAGCCGATCGACCCAGCCGTCGGCGATCGCACCCGTGCGGGCATGCTCGGCCACCAGCGCACCGACCACGGCATCGACGAGCATCCCGACGAATCGCTCGTCGGCGGTCCGCTCATGGTCACGCGCGAGCAACGCGGTCAATGCCGCGAGATGTACCCGCAGGATGCGCCGGAAGACCTCGGTGAACTGTGGGTCCACCCCGGTCACCAGCGCGGCGATACCGCCGAGCCCGATCCCGTCGAAGATCAGCCCACCGGCGTTCTCGATCACCCACCGCAGCCGCTCCGCGTCGGACTCGCCGACACCCTCCGGATCGGGGACGCCGACGGCGAGCAACGCTGCGGCGAGCATCTCGTCGCGGTCGGAGAATCGGCGATAGATGGTGGTCCGGGCCACACCGGACCTACCGGCCACGCCGTCGATGGTGACCGCAGCCGGCCCCTTCGTCCGCAACAGCTCCAGAGTCGCGGCAGCGATCTTGGCGTCTGCCGTGCCCCGAACCTCGGGCCGGACGGTACCGCCTGTCTGCCGGTCGACCATTGCCGAAACCCCTTGCCCTCGAAACCCCTTGTGCTGCTGCCGCATGCAATTCATGCAGGTTACCGCAGTGCATGTGGACCGATCTAGCGCTACACTATATGTAGCGCTACAGTCAGCGTAGCGGTACGATGGCATGCCCGAGCCGGTCCCGCACCATTGCCGATCACACCCACCGCGCCACCCGCGTCGATCACCGAGGAGTTGTCATGACCACCCAACACAAGTCCGCCCCCGTTCCACCCGCACTGATCGCCTACCTGCTCGCCCTCGTCGGCTTCCTGCTGCTCGGCCTGTTCCTGTTCCAATCCGCATCAGGCGCGGCTTCCGGCGTCATCATCGGACTCGCGATCGGGGCCGGTGTCGCGTTCGTGGCCGCCGCGATCAGCTTCCGCATCCAGGTGAAGCACTCACCGTCGGCCGGACCGGGAACCGCACTGCTCGCGGTGACCACTCCCGAGGAGGAGGCACACGCCGACGCCGTCGCCGAACGCGAGCGTGCTGCGCGCGGAATCCTGAGGTGACCCGCAGACGCGTCCCTGATCCGTTGTCCCCGAACAGGACCCCCGGGCCCCTACGACTGCCGGGCTCCGGCCGGCGTGGGAGTGTCCGGGTCCACCAGGCCCGGGCGCATGGCGTCGGTGTCACACGTGGCCCGGGCACTTGCGTCCCGGTCAGGTGAATCCGGGGTGGCGGCAACAACACACGCGCGGACGACCCCGCTGACCCGACCTGCCGGATCGGCCAGCTCGGCCAGACCACACCGGTCGGCCAGGAGCCCGCCGAGCGTCACGTCGACCATCGCCGCACCGACGGATTCCGCCGAGTACTGTCCCGCCGGATCGAACCAGGTCCACATCCATTGCGCGGCACCGAGGATCTGCATCGTCGCGATATCGGCATCCACCCGGCGGAAGATTCCCGCGGTGATCCCGCGAGCGATCTCATCGCGCACCAACTGCTCGATATCCGCGCGCACCTGACGAATCGCCTGCATCTCGGGATCATCGTCGAGCTGGATGATCTCCCGTTGCGTGGCGACGGTGGCCGCGCGATCGATCACGTGATACCGCACACTCGCGTAGATGACGGCGGCCACGCGATCGGCAGGCGCATCCAGGCGTCGCCAGATCACGTCCACCTCGGCACGTCGACGCGTCACATACTTCTTCTCGAGGTCGCGGAGCATCTGCGCCTTGGTCCCGAAATGATGGACGATGGTGCCCTTCGACATGCCCAACTCTGCGGCGATGTCACCGAGGTTGGTCTGGTCGTAACCCCGTTGGGCGACGTGTGTGATGAAGGTGGCGAGCAGCTCGTCCTTACGTCCGGGTCGACCAGCCATTCCGCCATCCCTCCACTGCACCCGGACCGTACATGCGGTGATCCTAGCGTCGTCGGGTGCACGCCCGGTGCGCACCACCGCCCGGCCCCACCGACGATGCGGCCCTGCCGCCGTCGTCCCTCACCCGCTCAGATCTCCGCGTCGACCTTCCCCAGCACGATCTCCACCGCGGTGTCGACGTCGAGATGCAACTCGGCGTCGGCCTCGGCGACCTCGCCGTCGCGGTACTCGATCTGCCCACCGGCACAAAGGATGTGGAAGGGCGGTTCACCACCGAGGTGCACGTTGACCGTGGCATCGGGCCGACGGTCGGCGATCGCCCGCGCCAGGGGCAGGGCCAGCCAATGGGCGCGGACGGCGTCCTTGCTGCCGCGGTCGCCGAGGCGATCGGTACCCCAATCCGACAATGCGGCGAGAACCGGCCGCAACCGATGACCGTCCTCGGTGAGCTCGTACACCGCGGCACTCGCGCGCGGCGCCATCCGACGTCGCATGAGCACACCGTCGGCCTCCAGATCGCGGAGTCGCGCGGCGAGCACGTCGGTGCTGATGCCAGGGAGATCGGCGAACAGATCGCTGTATCGGCGTGGGCCGCCACATAATTCGCGCACGATCAGCAGATTCCAGCGATCCCCGACGACGTCGAGGGACCGTCCGATGGCGCAGTAGTGCTGATAGCTCCGGCGTGGCATGCTGTCCATCGTAGCGCTTACTTGGATATTCCAAGCAACCACTTGGGCCGACCAAGTAGAATGAGCGCGTCGCCATCCCAGGAAGGAACGTTCATGCAGCTCAAGCAGTCGAGCAAGCTCTCGGGGGTCTCCTATGAGATCCGGGGCCCGGTGGCCGAAACCGCGGCTCGACTGGAGGCCGAGGGGCATCATGTGATGAAGCTCAACACCGGCAATCCGCTCGAGTTCGGTCTCGATGCGCCGCAGGAGATCCTCTCGGACATGGTCCGCACCCTGCCGACCACCACCGGCTACTCCACCTCCAAGGGCCTACTCCAGTCTCGCCGCGCGGTGGCGCAGTACTACCAGACCCGCGGTTTCGACGTGGACGTCGAGCACGTCTTCCTCGGCAACGGCGTCTCCGAGCTGGTCATGATGGCGATGACCGCGCTGCTCGAGAACGGCGACGAAGTCCTCGTCCCCGCACCGGATTTCCCACTCTGGACCGCGGCCACCGCCCTCAACGGCGGCACCCCGGTGCACTATCTGTGCGACGAGCAGTCCGACTGGTACCCCGACCTCGCCGACATGGCTGCCAAGATCACCGACCGCACCCGGGCCATCGTGCTGATCAATCCGAACAATCCCACCGGCGCGGTTTACCCCACCGAGGTGCTCGAGCAGATCCTCGACCTCGCCCGCCGTCACGACCTGATCGTGTTCTCCGACGAGATCTACGACAAGATCCTGTACGACGGTGCCACCCACGTCAGCACCGCGTCGCTGGCACCGGACGTGCTGTGCGTGACTTTCGGCGGCCTGTCCAAGGTGTACCGGTGCGCCGGTCTGCGTTCGGGCTGGATGGCACTGTCGGGCCCGATGGCCGACGCGGAGAGTTACCTCGAGGGCCTGACCATGCTCGCGGGCCTCCGGTTGTGCGCGAATGTTCCCGCACAGCACGCGATCCCCGTGGCCCTGGGTGGCCGGCAGAGCATCTTCGAGCTCACCGCGCCGGGCGGGCGGCTGTACGAGCAGAGCACTCGCGCATGGGAGGCCCTCAACGACATCCCCGGCATCTCCTGCGTCAAACCGAAGGGTGCGCTGTACGCATTCCCGCGCATCGACCGCGAGTACTACCAGATCCACGACGACGAGCGCTTCGTCCTCGATCTGCTGCTGCAGGAGAAGCTGCACATCGTGCAGGGCACCGGCTTCAACTGGCCACACCCCGACCACTTCCGGATCGTCACCCTGCCGCACGCAGACGACCTCGAGGCGATCATCGGACGGATCGGCAAGTTCCTGGCGAACTACAAGCAGTGACTGGACGATTCAGCCGTCGACGCTGCGGAGATTTCGACACGGGTCCTCGCCCTTCGGGCTCGGTCCCGGCTCAA